>NZ_REHE01000006.1:0-297383 GCF_003692985.1 Lactobacillus sp. ESL0237
AAAAGAAGTACGGTGGCAAGAGCAAGAAGGAAACACCTGTAACCATGCCGAACACAGAAGTTAAGCTTCTTAACGCCGAGAGTAGTTGGTGGGAGACTGCCTGCGAGGGTAGGACGTTGCCGTGCTTATGGAGGATTAGCTCAGCTGGGAGAGCATCTGCCTTACAAGCAGGAGGTCACAGGTTCGAGCCCTGTATCCTCCATTCCGAGTCGTTAGCTCAGTCGGTAGAGCATCTGACTTTTAATCAGAGGGTCGACGGTTCAAGCCCGTCACGACTCATGGCCCCATTTTTTGCGGGTGTGGCGGAATTGGCAGACGCGCTAGATTTAGGTTCTAGTGTTTTCGGACGTGTGGGTTCAAGTCCCACCACCCGTATTCGCCAATATTATTACCATATTTACATTATGCCGATTTAGCTCAGTTGGTAGAGCATCTGTCTTGTAAACAGGGGGTCGTACGTTCAAATCGTATAATCGGCATTACATATTTATGCGGAAGTAGTTCAGTGGTAGAACATCACCTTGCCATGGTGGGGGTCGCGGGTTCGAATCCCGTCTTCCGCTTTCATTACTTGCCGGGGTGGCGGAATTGGCAGACGCACGGGACTTAAAATCCCGCGGTTGGTTTCAACCGTACCGGTTCGACTCCGGTCCTCGGCATATAATGACGCGCCCTTAGCGCAACTGGATAGAGTGTCTGACTACGAATCAGAAGGTTGAAGGTTCAAATCCTTCAGGGCGCATTAATTTCGGGAAGTGGCTCAGTTTGGTAGAGCACCTGGTTTGGGACCAGGGGGTCGCAGGTTCGAATCCTGTCTTCCCGATTGTAATCTTTATTATTAATGGTTACATTTGTTTGTTGGCGGTGTAGCTCAGCTGGCTAGAGCGTCCGGTTCATACCCGGGAGGTCGAGGGTTCGATCCCCCCCGCCGCTATTTGTTCGACCTTGGACCTTTAGCTCAGTTGGTTAGAGCAGACGGCTCATAACCGTCCTGTCGTAGGTTCGAGTCCTACAAGGTCCATATGGCATGGTAATTTGTTAATATCGCGGGATGGAGCAGTATGGTAGCTCGTCGGGCTCATAACCCGAAGGTCGGTGGTTCAAATCCACCTCCCGCAATTGGTCCATTGGAGCAGTGGTTTATCTCGTCTCCCTGTCACGGAGAAGATCATCAGTTCGAATCTGATATGGACCGTAAGATGGCTCGGTAGCTCAGTCGGTAGAGCAAAGGATTGAAGCTCCTTGTGTCGGCGGTTCGATTCCGTCCCGCGCCATTTTTTGATATTTATTTGCGGGTATGGTTTAGTGGTAAAACGAAAGCCTTCCAAGCTTTAGTCGCGAGTCCGATTCTCGTTACCCGCTTTAGGGGCCTATAGCTCAGCTGGTTAGAGCGCACGCCTGATAAGCGTGAGGTCGATGGTTCAAGTCCATTTAGGCCCATCTAAATATATGGAGACTTACTCAAGTGGCTGAAGAGGCGCCCCTGCTAAGGGTGTAGATCGGGTTATTCCGGTGCGAGAGTTCGAATCCCTCAGTCTCCGCTATATAATAATAAAAAGGCTTGATACTTCAAAGTATCAAGCCTTTTTATTTACTTTCGTAAGGAAAATGCACGGCAAAAAAGTAATTTACATGTTTAATTTTTGGATTAAAGCAATTACAGTAGCTTCGTGCTTGGTTAATAAGTCGTTTTTATGACGACGTTGCCTAGCACCTTAGATTATGACTAAGCGATAAGAAATATGGTTTACTACTGCGCCGGAAGTTTCAACTTAAATGTATGCTAATCTTTTTAATTAGATTTGATAACCAACAATCGTAAAAGCGGTTATGTTATTTTTCTTTATGGAGCTAGTCTACTTACTGAAGGAATTAAAAGATGATTAATTTTTTGATATACGAGGTCGAAAAAATCATTTACGTCAATCTATTAATTTGATCTTGCAACAGCTTGGAAGCGTTAAAAATACCAATTCCCAATTTTTTATTCTCTAGTAAAGAGCATAAAGGAAAATTCGACCTCCATGCTTTTAAAAAAGGCGTACTGGGCTTGTTGGTACCAAGCAATTTGCCAATTGCGAAAGTGGGAGCATTTTATCTCTACTGGCGATTTTACCGCTAATCGCTTATTAGCAAGCATTTAGGGTGTTTTTGGTAATATTACAGAGCAAAATTGAATTTTTTACTTGTTGTTAACAAATTGTTTTAAAATTATGGTAAATAAAATTGCATGATTTAAAAATAGATTGGTCGAATTGTGGAATCAAAAAATAGCTACAATAAAAAGCCCAGATTATTGGACTTTTTATCTGCTATCCAGATTTAAATTCACAAATTTATTTTGGGGACGATTGTTTGTTCTGATTTAGTGGCGTTTTTTGCCTACTTTGTTTAAGGTACATTATATTAAATTGGTAGTGGTATAAATTAAGGACAGGTAAATGTAATAAATTTGTTTCTAGTTATGCTTCATTAATAGCTGCATTTTTATTAGTAGAATAGACTACCCTAACTATTGTTGCTAAAATAATTAAACAAGTTACACCTAACAGTGTTAATGCGATAGTAATACCGAACGAAGCAGTAATTGTAGTAAAAATAGTTGTCATAACTGGCGCAGTCACTACTAAAATCGTGTTAAGCATTCCCATAGTTGATGACAAAATGTTTTGGTCGACTGCTTTAACAAGCCACTGTGTTAATTTAGGGCTAGCCGTACCAATAAATATTGCAAGGCTTGCCATGATTGGCAGATAAATGAAAATATTTTTAATAAGCATTGTACCAATAACTACGATACTTAAAGCTGTTGAAATAATTGCGATAGTGAATAATGACATATTCTTGAATAATTTTGTGCCTACAATACTACCAAGTGCCATACCAGCAGTCATTACACCTCCTATTAGGGCAATCGTAAAACTGTATGTTCCAATGACCATAGAGGACTTATTACCGGCGATTACGATTGAAATTAAAGGTTCAATTGTTCCTAAAACTCCATTTAATAAAGCAATTGTTTTAAAGCCCCCCTCTTCATTAACTGACGTAGTTCCTTCTTGAGGACGAGTCTTGTAATAATTACGGCCGACGCTGGCAAAAAGGGCACCTGCCGCTAGAAATGTTAAGGCGTTGAAGATTGCTAGACTGGAATAAGACATGAAAAGTAATAAACCAGAACCAATGAATTGTGCAATCATATTGATAATACCGTTGATCCCACTAACAAATCCCTCAGCTTCAGCAACTTCATCATCGCCAACAATGTTAACAACTAGAGGCATTTGAAGACCGTTAGAGTATGAGCCAGCGATATCTGATATTAAGTTAATACCAATAACAGCTAAAACTAGATTCCAACCAGCAAAGCCGCTGGCAAAAAGCAAGCCGACGATTAGATAGAGTCCAAAGCGTATAGCGGCTAACCAAACCATTAATTTGAATTTATTTTTGGTACGGTCAGCTAAATAGCCACTAAAAACTTGTAGAATTTGAGGTACTGATTCTGAAATTGAAATCAGTGAAATAGCTAAGGCATAATTTCTTAATTTACTTGCATAAGTAATAAGTGCTAAGTAAAACAAAATATTGCCTGCACCAGATAGAAAACTGGCGATTGTAAATTTTCGATAATCCTTGTTCTTTGCAAAAACGTCCATAATTTTATAACTCCTAAATTAAATATTTTATACATTAAGTTATAACGTGTTTATAATAAGGAATATCAAAAAAAGTCGTATTTGAATGTTAAACGCCAAATTTGAATGAAATTAAGAGGATCACGAATGACAATAGGACAATTGCTAAAGCAATATCGAATTGAGAGCTTGAAAACTCAAAAAGAATGGGCTGGTAATACGATTAGTACATCATATTATTCAAAAGTTGAAAAAGACCAGCACAGAATTACAGCCGAGGATCTAATTGCATTATTGCATGCTAATAACATTAAGCTGTGGGAATTTTTTGGCAGGCTTAGTCAAGAAGATAAAGTAAAATATGATGAAAACAGCGATATCGGCGAAGCAATTAATGAAGCGTTTTATCATAATGATAAGGAACAGCTTAAGGATATTAAAAATGTCATTGCAAATAGCGAAATAGTTGATAAAGAAGATCAGTTGCTATTTATAGATGCACTTATAGCTTTAGTTGGCAATCACGTAGAAGATCTTGATGAAAAAGAACGAATTAAGTTGAAAGAAAAGATTTTTAATATTTCTAATTTTGACGAAAATAAATTAGATTTGTATTGTAACTTGATGCCATTTTATGATCTTGATAGCAACTTGTTAATAAGTCGGCGAGTGATTACGCAATTTTGCCATTCTGGGAGTTCGAATGTTCAAGAAACAATATTAGGAATAGAGATAAACATGTTAATTATGTGTATTGAGAAAAGTAGATATAAAGAAACAGAATTCTTTATTCGGACAGCTGATCAAATTAGTACTAAACCAAATTTGTTTTTTTATAAAAACTGCATTTTTATACTTAAAAATATAGTGAATTATCACTGTGAAAGAAAGGATGAGTATTTAAATAAAGCTCGAATGGCAATTGATCACATTAGTTCGTTAGGCATGCCGGAGTATAGCAAAGATATGAAAGACATTCTAGATAAGTATGGGAAAAATTAAAAAAAGTCGTATTTGATATTTAAAATTCAAATACGACTTTTTATTATCTTCTGTTAAATCGAAAATATACTTAAGCTACAAAGTTTAAAACAGAAGGAGAAGAAAATATGAATACATCAACTTTTACATGGATGATTATTATCATTCACAAGTAATGCAAGTAATGAATAAAGCGGAGCAACAAACAGTTAAACATCAAGTATCTACAAAAGCAGTGTTGATAAAATTTTAAATCACCAGTTTATAAATTAATATTTTTGGTGGTCTTTTTCTTTTTTTAAAGACCTTATATGGCGCGGATAGTTTGCTTGAAGATACCTGATTCATTCGCTAACTGCTTGATTGTTTTGGCCACAATACATTCTTCATCTTAGTAATTACTGCTGATTATTTAGGTATAGCTACCAAGAAGTTGAAAACTATAGGATAGCTGCTCGTGTCGCACATGTCTAGATTGTTGACCGGTTAAAAATAAAGAATAGGTTTTTAATGTTATACCTTAAGAAAAAAACAAATTTTTTTCAAAAAAGTCTTGCAAGATCACTTTGAATCCTGTATTATAAATAGCGTTGTGAGTCAACGTAGTAGCTCAACTTAATTATTTGAAAAAATTGTTGACTTTCTTGCTTAAGTTAGGTATTATAATTAAGCGTTATGTGACATTTGTCATGACGAATCTGACCCGTTGGTCAAGTGGTTAAGACATCGCCCTTTCACGGCGGTAACATGGGTTCAAATCCCGTACGGGTCATTACCACTAATATTTTGGTAAATTTACAATTGGAGGATTACCCAAGTGGCTTAAGGGGACGGTTTTGAAAACCGTTAGACGGTCTTGCCGTGCGTGGGTTCAAATCCCACATCCTCCTTTATAATATCGCGGGATGGAGCAGTATGGTAGCTCGTCGGGCTCATAACCCGAAGGTCGGTGGTTCAAATCCATCTCCCGCAATTGGTCCATTGGAGCAGTGGTTTATCTCGTCTCCCTGTCACGGAGAAGATCATCAGTTCGAATCTGATATGGACCGTAAGATGGCTCGGTAGCTCAGTCGGTAGAGCAAAGGATTGAAGCTCCTTGTGTCGGCGGTTCGATTCCGTCCCGCGCCATCAGCCTGGAGGAGTAGCGAAGTGGCTAAACGCGGCGGTCTGTAAAACCGCTCTCTCTGAGTTCGGCGGTTCGAATCCACCCTCCTCCATAATAGGGATATCGTATAAAGGTAGTACATCGGTCTCCAAAACCGCTAGTGTGGGTTCAATTCCTACTATCCCTGTTAAAACTTTATGGCGGAATTGGTGAAGGGGTTAACACACCGGTTTGTGGATCCGGCATACATGGGTTCGAATCCCATATTCCGCCCTAGCATTGGGATATAGCCAAGTGGTAAGGCACTAGACTTTGACTCTATTATGCGCTGGTTCGAATCCAGCTATCCCAATCTATTAATAAAATATTCGATGGCGGTGTAGCCAAGTGGTAAGGCAGAGGTCTGCAAAACCTTAATCGTCGGTTCAAATCCGATCCCCGCCTTTGGTTCAGTCATTGAGCTTTAAATTAATAAGTAGCTTTTATGGCGGTGTGGCGGAATTGGCAGACGCGTCAGACTCAAAATCTGGTGTCCCTTGGGACGTATCGGTTCGACCCCGATCACCGCTATAATAATTAGCCCTTCTGAAGGGCTATTTTTTTATAATTTTTTGCTTTTTTTCTTATATAAATTGCACAAGTATTAACTAATCTTTATAATACCTTTATACGGAGGTATTCAAATGAATATTGGTATTTTTACCGATACATATTTCCCACAAATAAGTGGAGTGGCAACATCAATTGAAACGCTTAAAGAAGCTCTAGAAGATCAGGGACATAATGTTTTTATTTTTACAACTACTGATCCCCATGTTGAAAAAGGACGAGTAGATGCTAATGTTTTTCGTTTTAGTAGTGTACCGTTTATTTCTTTTACTGATCGCCGAATTGCCTATAGAGGTTTTTTTGAAGCAACTAAGGTTGCTCGTGAAGTTAAGCTTGATATTGTTCATACTCAAACTGAATTTGCACTAGGAATGATAGGTAAGTATGTAGCCCATCAGCTCAAGATTCCAGCCATTCATACTTATCATACAATGTATGAGGACTATTTACATTATGTTCTAAATGGTCATTTGCTTAGACCATATCATGTTAAGCAGTTTACCAAGGTCTTTCTTAAAAACATGGATGGGGTAATTGCTCCTAGCGAACGTGTAGACGAACTTTTAAAACGTTATAGGGTTGGTATACCTATAAAGGTAATTCCAACAGGCGTGGACGTTAAAAACATGAATAAGAAGGTAAATCGTGATATTCGTCAAGAACTAGGCATTGCTGCTGATGCACCAGTAATATTAACTTTAAGTAGAATCGCTGGCGAAAAAAAGATTGATCGCATACTTAATGTGATGCCAGAAATCGTTGAAGAATTTCCTAATGTTTGTTTAGTTATTTCTGGTGATGGACCTGATGTTAAAGTATTGCAAGATCAAGTGGAGCGGTTGACCCTTGAAAATAATGTAATTTTTACTGGTGATGTGAATCATGATGACGTCGGAGCCTTTTACAAAATGGCAAATTTATTTGTTTCAGCAAGTGATACTGAAACACAAGGATTAACTTACATTGAAGCATTAGCAGCTGGAACAAAATGTGTAGTTTATGATACTGATTATACTGAACATGTTTTTGATGATCCTGACTTTGGTCAAGTATTTACTACTCCAAGCGAGATGCGCGACAAAATTATATTCTATTTAAATAATAAGCAAACTATAATTCCTAAAGATAAACTAAAGACGAAACTCGATCAAATTTCTGCTGAAAAATTTGGTAGAGAAGTTTATCAGTTTTATCAAGAAGTAATTGATAATTATCAAGAAAATTTTAAAGAGGATTCAAATGATTAGAATCAACATGTTCTCACAAGCAGATTCTGTAGCTGGTCAAGGCGTTGGCTCGGCTTACAAAGAATTGATGAGCCTGCTTAGGACGCATTTAATTAATGAATTTTACGTGACAAATAATAAATATGGGCTGAGTGATTTAACCCACTATCATACAATTAATCCAACTTATTATGCCAATAGTTTTTCACCAGCTAGAGGACGTAAGATTGGATATGTGCATTTTTTGCCTGAAACACTTGAAGGTTCACTTCAATTACCTTCATATGCTAAAAAAGTCTTTTATAACTATGTCATTGATTTTTACAAAAGAATGGATCAAATTGTTGTAGTTAATCCAATTTTTATTGATAAGTTAGTTAAATATGGCATCAGACGAGAAAATATAAAATATATTCCTAATTTTGTAGCTAAAAATGAATTTTATCCCAAGAAACAAGTAGAAAAAAATGCTTTTCGTCATCAAATAGGGATTCCATTGGATAAATTTGTTGTTTTTGGAGATGGTCAAGTTCAAGCACGTAAAGGTGTCGATGATTTTGTAAAAATGGCCAAAGCTAATCCAGAGATTCAATTTATTTGGGCTGGAGGTTTCTCATTTGGTAAAATTACTGACGGCTATGAGCATTTTAAAAAAATGGTTGACCAACCACCAAAAAATTTGCAATTTACAGGGATCATTGACCGGCAAAAGTTAGTTGACTACTTAAATATTGCCAATCTTTTTGTTTTACCATCATATGATGAATTATTTCCAATGTCAGTGCTTGAAGCATTTAGCTGTGGTACGCCAGTATTATTGCGTAATCTTGACTTATATGAAGCAATTATTAGTGGCTATTATCTAAAAGGTAAGGACTTTGCTGAGATGAATGCACAACTTCGTCAAGCTGTGCAAGATCAAGCGCTCTTAAATAAATACAGTAATTTATCAATTAAAGCTAGTGAAAAATATTCAGAAAATAACTTAGCAAAAATTTGGAACGATTTTTATCATGAACAATATGAAATTGGACAAAAATTAGGGCAGATTCACTAATGAATAAAAAATATTTTTGGGGAATTGTGGTTGTTTTATTAATTAGTGGCGGAGTCTTATACTTAGACCTCAAAGACATACCTTTTGTTCACTTAATCGAAGCTGCTAAAAATATAAATGTTATTGCTTTATTTGCAGTATTTGGTCTAATGATGCTATCTTATGCTTTTGAAGCGAGTATATTAGCAGTGTTAGCGAAGAGAAAGAACGAACCTAGGCGCTCAAGATGGGCTTTTTTTCGTATACCGATAATCCAAGCTTTATTTAATGCAATAACGCCTATGTCAACTGGGGGACAACCTTCACAGTTAGCAGCAATGATTCAGATTGGAATTGAAGGAGGACGGGCGACTTCAATTTTATTAATGAAATTTATTATTTATCAAATTGTAGTATTTTTTGCTTATGTGATAACGATTATTACTGGATTTAACTTGGTTGCAACCAAGTTCGCTGGCTTGGCTTTTCTGATTGCGGTTGGTTTTTTACTACACATTAGTTCAATTGTCTTTTTACTAGCAATTTTTTTTGCTTATGATTGGACAAAAAGAGTGACAAATATCTTAATGGATTTATTGAGTAGATTTATTAATACTAGCCGAGTTGCTGGCTGGCGAAATGGTACTTTAGAAAAGATTGATGCCTTTTATTATGAAAGTCAGAAATTAAGACAGGAAAAAAAGAAATTACTTTTGTCTGGTAGTTTAACGATATTACAGTTACTGTGTTTTTATTCGGTGCCATATTTGATATTACTAACTTTAAATGTATCGGCTGATTGGGTAAGCGTCACTCAAATGAATATTATGATTATGATGTTGATGTCAATAGTCCCAATTCCAGGAGCATCTGGTGGCGCTGAGTATAGTTTTCAGACACTTTTTGCAACATTTGTTTCTTCGCGTGGTTCATTGATTTTGGTTATGTTTTTGTGGCGTTTTGTTACGTATTTTTTTGGCATGATTTTAGGAATATTAGGCTGGATTTTTAAACCCCAAAAAATTTCTAGTACACTAGATGATTGATTTTAACTAAAAGATGTAGTAAGTAATCATACTGATTAGGATATTGGCATGGCAAAAGGAGAATAAAATGACACGAATTAAATCTTTTCTTCAATGGCTAACACAAGATAAATTGGGTTTTTTTGTCATTGTTTTAATGGCCTTTTGGCTAAAAACCTACATTGCATACTTGACCAAATTTAATTTAGGTTCAGTGGGTGCGATGCAAAACTTTTTATTATTTATTAACCCGCTTCCTGCTGCCATTTTATTGATGGGAATAGGTCTATTTTTTAAAGGGCGTAAATCATACTGGATTATTTTATCAATTGATCTATTACTGACTTTATGGTTATTTGCTAATATTTTATATTATCGGGAATTTTCTAACTTTTTATCCGTTTCAATTATTAAGACTTCTGGTTCAACTGCAGATAATTTAGGTAAAAGTATTATAGGAATAATTCATCCAAGTGATTTTTTAGTTTTTCTGGATTTCATAATAATTATTGGATTAATATCCAGTAAGGTAATTAGGTATGATCTCCGTCCTTTAAAATTGAAATTCAATTTATTAGTAGAGGGACTAGCAGCAATATTAATTGGACTGAACTTATTAATGGCACAAAAAGATCGGTCTGGCCTTTTAACTAGAACTTTTGATAATAGTTATATTGTTAAATACCTAGGAATGAATGAATATGCAATCTATGATGGCTTTAAAACCGCCCAAACAAGTGAACAGATGGCTAAAGCTAATGTATCAGATTTGCAATCGGTAAAAAAGTATTTAAAAAGTAATTCAGTTAAACCTAATGCAACATATACTGGCGTTGCCAAAGGGAAAAATGTTTTAATTATTCATTTGGAAAGTTTTCAGCAATTTTTGATTGACTACAAGTGGAAAGGTAAAGCAGTTACCCCCAACTTGAATAAGCTTTATCATTCTAAAAATAGTCTAAGTTTTGCTAATTTTTATAATCAAGTTGGTCAAGGTAAGACATCAGATGCTGAAATGATGCTTGAAAATTCACTTTACGGCTTGCAGTCTGGTTCAGCTATGTCTAGTTATGGCACATCTAATACCTTTGAGAGTGCTCCAGCCATCTTAAAGCAAAAAGCAAATTATACAACTGCAGTTATGCATGGTGGAGCAGGATCATTTTGGAATCGAAATAATGCATACAAGCAGTTCGGCTATCAATACTTTATGCCCCTTTCGTACTATGATAATAAGCCAAAATATTATATTGGTTATGGTTTAAAAGATAAAATCTTTTTCTCTCAATCAATTAAATATATAGAGCGCCTGCCGCAGCCGTTTTATTTAAAATTGCTAACCGTTACTAACCATTATCCTTATGAGATCGATAAGAAAAACCAAAAAATAGAACGTACGGATACTGGTGATGAAACAGTTGATGGTTATGTTCAGACAGCGCATTACTTGGATCAGGCTGTAGGTGAATTGCTTTCTTGGATGAAAAAAACGGGCCTAGATCAAAAGACGATTTTGGTTCTATATGGTGATCACTACGGTATTTCTGGTAATCATCATAAAGCTAGCGCTGAATTATTAAAGCAAGCTGATTTTACTAATTTCGATAATTTAAAATTTCAAAGGGTACCATTAATATTTAACATGAGAGGACTTAATGGCGGCATTAAAAAAACATATGGCGGTGAAATAGATGTGTTGCCAACTTTACTAAATTTACTTGGAATTAATAATCAAGATACTATTCAATTTGGGCATGACTTGTTGAGTTCAGCAGCGCCGCAAATTGTTGCTCAAAGAAATGGCGACTTTATTACGCCAAAATATGCAAAAGTAGGCGGAAATTATTATAGTACTAAGACAGGATTAGAAATAGAACATCCTGATAAAAAATTAAAAGCTGAACTTGTTGGCCTCTCAAATAAAGTTACTACGCAATTGTCGCTATCAGACCGAGTAATTGCGGGGAATTTGCTACGTTTTTATAAGCCTAAATGGTTTAAAAAAGTTACGCCACATAAATATGATTATAATGAGGAAAAGTCTTTGAAAGATTTATTTAGTCAAAATAAGACTTCAATGTGGTATCAGAATCATCAGAAGTCAACGCAGTCGAAGTTTAAAACTGATGCGCCAGAATTGGAAAAATAAAATTAGTAATAAAACATATTTTGTGCTAAAATTTAACAGTAATCGTATCTGTATATTGGAGGCAGCATATTGTATAATTTATTTATGACGCTACTAATTATTGTTTCAATTTTAATCGTTATTGTTACAATGATGCAGCCGCAAAAGCAGCAAGATGCATTAAATGCCTTATCTGGCGGTGCAGTTTTTAGTGGACAAACAAAAAAACGTGGTTTTGAAGCATTTATGGAAAAAGTGACCGCAATTTTATTAGTTCTCTTTTTTGCTTTTGCTATTGTGTTAGCTTATTTGTCCTCAAAATAAGTGTTGGTTCCTCCCAATCAAACGATGGGAGGATTTTTTTTATCTTTTTATTAAAGAATGGAGATTAGTGCATGGCACAAAACGATAAAATCTTAGCTAATGTTTTAGAGATATTTCGTCATAATCCCAAAAAACAATATCAAGTAGAACAAATTGATCGAATGTTGCGACGCGACCACCTAGGTAACTTTTCTGATATCGTTAAAGCTTTGTCTTTCCTTGAGCAACAAAAACAAATTATCACTGACGGCAACGGACATTATCAGCTTACTCAAGAAAATATTGTTGTTGAAGGAGTTTTTAAGGCTAATAGTAAAGGATTTGGCTTTGTGAGACTCGAAGATGAAGAAGCCGATGATGTTTTTATTGCTAAAGATTATACAAATTGTGCACTTGATGGTGATCAAGTGCGTGTAAAGATCACTGCTGGTGGTAACCCTTGGAATGGTAAGGGGCCAGAGGGTCAAGTTGAAGAAGTTGTTGAACATGGCATTGAGAATGTAGTCGGGGAATTTAATCCTTTAACCGATCAACAAGTTAAAGTTAGTCATTATATTGGCTATGTAGTAAGTACTAATAAAAAATTAGCAAATTACCGTATTTATGTGGGTGAAGTCGGACTACACCCACAAAAGGGTGACATTGTTAAGGTGGCAATTGAAAAGTATCCTAATGAAGCTAATCCTGATACAATGCTAGGAATTATTACCAACGTCATTGGTAATAAAAATACTCCTGGTGTTGATATTATGGCAATTGTTTCTGCTCATAACGTTCGTTGTGAATGGGATCAAAAAGCATTGGATCAAGCTAACGCAATTCCGGATCATGTGACTGCTGAAGATATGGCTAATCGAGAAGATATTCGTGAACAACCAACAGTTACAATTGATGGTGATGATTCTAAAGACTTTGATGATGCAGTTGTTTTGTGGAAATTACCTAATGGTAATTATCATTTAGGTGTTCACATTGCTGATGTTGCCTATTATATTAAAGAAAATTCTCCTTTAGACCAAGAGGCATACACTAGGGGTAACAGTACTTATTTAGTTGATCGAGTAATTCCAATGTTACCATTTAGATTATCTAATGGAATTTGTTCCTTAAATGAGGGCGAAGACAGATTAGTTTTATCATGCGATATGGAAATTACTCCTGAAGGTGAACGGGTAAATTACTGTATACATCCTTCTGTTATGCGCTCACAGGCTAGAATGACTTATAACAATGTAAATAAGGTCTTAGATTTAAATAATCGTGAACCATTGGAAGAAAAATACCATAAGCTGGCACCAATGCTACATGATATGGCAGAATTGCACAATGCACTTTATCAAAAGCGCCATCAGCGTGGTGCAATTGATTTTGAAGAACCGGAAGCTAAAATTGTCGTCGATGAGCTAGGGAAACCCGTTGATATTGTCCTTCATAATCGTGGAATTGCCGAAAAAATGATAGAATCCTTTATGCTGATAGCTAATGAAACAGTAGCTGAGGATTTTTATAAAAAGCATGTTCCGTTTTTATATCGGGTCCATGAAACTCCAGATGGTGAGCGGATTAAGGGATTCTTTGAATTTTGTAGTGCTTTTGGGTTGCAAATTACGGCTGATCCTAACCATGTTCGCCCAATTGACTTACAAAAAGTAGTTTCAAAAACATTAGAAACGCCAGAAGAAGCTGTGGTTCAGATGATGATGCTTCGTAGTCTAAAACAGGCACATTATTCAGAAGAGCCGCTGGGTCACTTTGGTCTTGCAGCCAAATTTTATACGCATTTTACTTCACCAATTAGGCGTTATTCTGATTTAATGGTTCACCGTATGATTCATGCATATATGGATCAGGGAACCGATAAAGCTATTCAAGCTCATTTTGCTAGTTGTTTACCTGATGTTGCCGATCAAACTTCAACTCAAGAACGTGTGTCAATTGATACTGAACGTGAAGTTAATGATTTAAAGATGACGGAATATATGTCGGATCAAGTTGGACAACACTTTGCTGCAGTTGTTTCATCCGTAACTAGTTTTGGTATGTTTATTCAGTTACCCAATACAGTTGAAGGTTTAATTCATATTTCGAATTTAACGGATGATTTTTATAGTTTTAATGAAAAAAGCATGACTTTAACTGGACGAGGAACGCACAAGCAATATCATGTTGGAATGCCAATTAAGGTTACTTTAATAAATGCTAATATTGAACAGCATCAACTTGACTTTGAAATCTATGATCCTGATGCACCTAAGAAGGCACATAATGATCGTGGGCATGGTTTTAAGAAGACGCAGGACCGTAACCGCTCTAATCATCGTGGTAAGCGGACTGGTTTTCATCAAAGCGGCAATCATCCGCATTTAAGTAAATATAAGCGGTAGGTTAAAAAATTGAAGAATGAAAAGAATGAGAATTTAGTTGCTCAGAACAAGAAAGCGCACCATGATTATTTTGTTAAAGAGACTTTTGAAGCGGGAATTGCTTTAACTGGAACAGAGATTAAATCTGTGCGAGCACGGCGGATAAATTTGCGTGATGGTTATGTTCAGATAATTAATGGATCAGCTTTTTTGGAAAATGTGCATATTAGTGAATACAAGCAAGGTAATCGCTATAACCATGAACCACTTCGAAGTAGACGCCTATTGTTACATAAAAAAGAATTATTGCGTTTAGCAAAGGCACAGGCTGAACGAGGAATCGCTATTATTCCGCTTAAAGTATATATCAAACATGGCTTTGCAAAAGTATTACTTGGTGTGGGTCAAGGTAAGAAAAAATATGATAAACGAGAAACAATTAAAAAACGCGATCAAGAACGTGAAATTCGTCGCCAGTATAAAATTTAAAAATAGTTTGGCTAATTTAGTAGTCAAACTATTTTTTATTAAAAATTGAATTTATTTTGATTCATTTTATCTAGTTAAACAAGCAATTTGATTTTTAGATTTAAACAATTTATTGGTTAAATCTTTTCTCAGAGTTACAGCTAAAGAAGAAAGATTATTTTTATACTTAAAAAATATAAATATAACTGGACTTTATATTGTAGATATAGATAATATAATGCTGAGGTCTAAATTTTGGCCGATTCATTTAAATTAGTTAATTATTATTTTAACAAGGTACAGAATAAATTTGGGTTTGTAATATGTTATTTTATAAACCAATAATTTTAATAAAAATTATGCGCCACAAGTATAATTGTCTTCTGACGTAAAAATTATGCTTATTTATTCAGATTTCATTTATTTGCTTACAACTGTGATATTTCGTATTATTAAAGTGTATGTGTATGTATAGTTACACTTGCTTACAATAATATACTCGGTTACTTTTTTGAAAAGTAGACTATAATTTTGCAAAAGTTATTTAATTTAATTTTATATTTTAAAATATTTGCTAATTTTGCTAATAATGTGAGGATTTGAAACAAAATGGAATTTAATGATGTTTATAATGGTGAACGTGTGACACGTAAGTTTACAAATCGTAAAGTCAATGAAAACTTACTTGCTAAAATAATTGAACATGCTAAGCAATCACCTTCACTGCTCAATTCACAGCCATGGAAGGCATATGTTTTAACAGGTGAAGCATTAAAAAAATTTAAAAAAGATGTCAAAGAGCAATTGGATGCCAACGTTGAACCAAATGAAGATTTTACCAAAATGCTATCACTTAATTGGGATTTATATCCTAGTCAAAATATGGCAACAGTTGGGGCTTCACAACCCTATTTTTTTAATAATAAAATGGAATTATTTACAGAAGCAAATAATACTATGTTTAATGCCCAAGATATAGTTTTTTTAACAATTCCGAAAGCTTCGCCCATATGGTCGGTGTTTGACTTAGGGATTTTTGCACAAAGTATTATGCTTTTAGCGATTGATGCCGGCTTAGCAATTATGCCAGCCCATTCAATGGTTTCTTATCCTGAAGTAGTAAGGAAATATACCAAAATTCCTGATGAGGAACTAGTTGGAATGGCGATTGGTCTAGGCTATCGTGACAATGCAGCAGAAGTCAATAACTCCAAGTATATTCCTAATAGATTACCTACTGAAGAAGTTTATAAATTAGTTAAGTAAAGGGATAGATTTTTCCATTAAAAGGGAGCGATTAATGTTAAGATATATGCTAGAGGATAATTAGTAAAAGGTGATATAAATTTTGAATGATACCCAAATAATTATAAATTTGTTTGCTACCCTAGTAATTTTTGCTTTTGCTGCTTTTTTTGTGGCAGCAGAGTTTGCACTAGTGCAGACAAGATCGAGCCAACTTGAAGATATGTTAGCTAATAATGAAGGTAATCCGCGCAAGGTTAAACATGCTCTGCGAATGGTTCATAACTTAAATGAATATTTGTCAACAACTCAAGTCGGGACAACATTAGTAGGAGTAGTTTTAGGTTGGTTTTCAGCCGATACGTTTGCCGCGATAATTGAACATCTCTTAAAGCTAGCACCGGTGAATTATTCTTTACTTAGATCAATTAGTGCGATTTTGGGTGTAATTTTATTAACTTATTTAGAAGTTGTAGTTACAGAAATTGTACCTAAAAATATTGCAATCGATATGCCAGTAAAGATATTACTTAAAATTGTTACGCCCTTGCAGCTTTTTCATACTCTGGTTTATCCATTTGTTTGGTTATTGAATGTTAGTTCTAATTCGCTATTAAAGTGGCTGGGATTTGAGCCAGCTGATGAAGAGAATCAGGTTTATTCTCAATCAGAAATTATCAAATTATCAAGAAAAGCTGTTCATGGTGGTTCACTTGATAAAAATGATTTAACTTATATGAAACGTGCTTTTGAATTTAATGATAAAGTTGCCAAAGATATTATGACAGATCGGACTAGGCTAATAGTTATTAATTCAGCTGATACAATTAAGAAGGCTTTAAAAATGTATCTAGATGATGGTTTTAGTCGACTGCCGGTTGTTCGCGATAATAATAAAGATAATATTGTTGGCTATATATATGCTTATGATGTGATTCAACAAAGCCAAATTGACGAACGAGTACCAGTGACAAGAATTATTCGCACAATGATTACAGTTCCAGAATCAATGCCCATTCAAGATATTCTACATTTAATGATAAAAAAACATACCCCAATTGTTTTAGTGGTTGATGAATATGGTGGAACAAGCGGAATTGTAACTGATAAAGATATTTATGAGGAGCTTTTTGGAACTGTTAAAGATGAAATTGACGATGTTTCTGATGATTATATTATTCAAGATAAGAAAGGAAACATCCGAGTTTCCGGTAAAACTACTCTGTATGATTTTGCCCGCTACTTTCGGACAGATTTAAAAAGCTTTCAAGATAGTGATATTATCACAATCGGTGGTTATATGATGGAACATTATCCAGATTTGAAAGAACATCAAACTGTAAAATTAGAGAATTTTGAATTTGAACTGGAAAGTATAGAGCAAGGATTTATGCGTTGGTTTGTTGTGAAACCACCAATAAATGAAACCAACGAATAGCTAATATTAAAAAAAGGAACTATTGGTTTTAGATAGTTCCTCTTTTATTAAATTTAATTATTTTTAAGACTAGCAATAACTTCAGGTTTAAGTACCCCGATAAAACGTAAATTACGGTAAAAATTCATAAAATCTAAACCATAACCAACTACAAATTCATTGCCAACTTTTGAGCCGTAATATTCAATCTCAACGTCAGTTCTACGATTAGTTTCTTTATTCAGTAAAACACAGCATTTGACACTTTTGGCACCACGTTTTTTCAGCAAATCTTTCACATATTTTAAAGTCAATCCTGTGTCAACAATATCTTCAACAATCAGAACGTCACGATTTTTAACATCGGTTTGCAGGTCTGAAATAAGGTCCACTTTGCCAGATGATTCTAATTCATTACCATAGCTGGATACATCAAGAAAATCAATTTCTTCTTTAACGTCCATTTCTCGAACAAGGTCAGTTAAAAAGAAAATTGCACCTTTAAGTGCACCAACAATCAGTGGTTGCTTGCCTGCATAGTCTTGGGTTAACTGTTTGCCTAATTTGACGCACATTTCGTGAATATCATCTTCGGTAAACAACTTATGATCAATAATACTGTTAATATTGTCGTTTTTCGGCATTTATTTACCTTTCACTTTAAACAATTTAAATTTCTAATAAAGTCGATTATATCATTTTCTAGATGAAATAGTAGATAGTTTTAATTTTTTTTGTCTATACAAGGTTTTTATTTAAAAATGAAGTTTAATTTAAATTGTAGTTTTCTTAATATAAATTTTGCTACAATTAAGAATAATAGTAAAAAATGAAAGGCTAAAAAATGAAAAAAGAAGAAGAAATTAAAATGCTTAAAGCCTTTGCAGATGCAAACGCAACCTCTGGCTTTGAAGAAGAATTTGTTAAATTGTTTACAGAAACTGTGAAGAGTTACGCTGATATTAAAATTGATGGTATGTTGAATGTTTATGCAGCTAAAAAGCAAAATAAAGCTCACCGTCCAATAATCCAGCTTGATGCACATTCAGATGCTGTTGGCTTTATTACACAGGCTGTAAGGCCTAATGGCTTAATCAAATTTGTTCCACTTGGTGGCTGGGTTAAATACAATATTCCAGCTTTACGTGTCAAAATTAGAAATCGTGATGGTGAGTATATTCCAGGAGTAGTGGCAACTAAACCGCCTCATTTTATGACTGAAGCAGAGCGTAACAATGTTCCAGATGTTGCTGACATGTCGATTGATGTTGGTTCAAGCTCACGCGAAGAAACTATTAATGATTACAAAATTGACACTGGCTGTCCAATTTTCGTTGATGTAAAATGCGAATATAATGATAAGACAGGTTTGTTTTTTGGTAAAGATTTTGATGATCGCTTTGGTGCAGCCGCAATGGCGGATGTTCTTGAAGAATTAAAAGATGAACAAACAAACTTTAATATCGTTGCTGCTCTTTCAAGTCAAGAAGAGGTTGGGTTACGAGGTGCGTATGTAACAGCTAGGGAAGTTAAACCCGATTTGGCGATTGTACTAGAATCATGTCCAGCTGATGATACTTTTACCCCTGACTGGTTATCTCAAACTGGTCTTAAAAGAGGACCGATGCTACGTGACATGGATACCTCATTCTTACCTAATCCTAAATTTCAACAGTATGCCTGCGATGTAGCTGATAAAAATCATATTCCTTATACGCGCTCAGTTCGTACTGGTGGGGGACAAGATGGAGCCGCTATTTACTATGAAAATGGTGCACCTACTATTGTGATTGGTATACCTGTACGATATGAACATTCACCATATTGCTTCAGTGCATACCATGATTTTAAGGCTGCAGTTGATTTAGCAGTGGCAATTATTCGTGACATGACTGAGGAAAAGCTTGCTAGTTTTAGTAATTTTTAAATACTTAATAAAATAAAATCGTGTAAGCAAAGGCTACACGATTATGCTATAATACAGAAGAAGTCACTAGGGGTGCATATAGCTGAGAAATACCCTCTGAACCTGAACGGGATAATTCCTGCGTTAGGGAAGTGTAACAGAGTAAATTACTAAGTACTCCTAATGACTTAATAGTTATTTAGGAGTATTTTTATGTTTACAAGATCATCAAAGTGGAATACTAAATCAATTATTTTAGTTGCTTTAATCGGAATAATTATGGGTGTGATTTACACTTATGGCTTCAATTGGGCCTATAATTTAATTAAAATGGCCTTGATTCCAACAGGCTTTGCACCGGTAGTTGATACAGTTTTTACAGGTTTGTGGCTCATGGCTGCGCCTTTAGCAATATATTTTGTGCCAACTGCTGGGTCTGGTACTATTGGTGAATTATTAGCGGCAGTTGTTGAAATGGCGATTGGGGGACAATGGGGAGCAACGACTATTATATCTGGTATTCTACAGGGGGCATTAAATGAAATTGGCTTTTTCCCTAAAAAAGAACGCTATCAGAAATTTTCTTGGGCAAGTGTGATAACAGGAGCAATTTTTGCTGGCTTGGGCTGCTTTATTTTGTCATATGTGCTTTATGGTTGGTCAAAATTTAGTCTTGTACTACAAATAACAATGTTTATTACTAACTTGATTTCAGCTGTTGTTTTTGATGGTATTTTAGTTAAATTAATTATTAATATGTTTGAACGTGCTGTAAAGCCAAAAATAAGTTAATTAGAGTAAAATAGTTGCAACTTATCCTGTCCAAAGGTTGATAGCAGATAAAACAGTTAGCGGCTATTTTTGTTTTGGTTGAAATTTGGCTCTAGCTCGAGTAAATTTTTTGATAAAAAGAATAATTCGGATATATTAGATATAGATAAGGGGAATTATGGTAAAAGATATTACGAACTGGCGCTCATTAGGCGGTTATGTCGGTGCAAATGGGAAAAAAGTAAAAGAAAATATGCTTTTTCGGTGTGGACAGTTATTTGATTTATCTTTAGAGCAAAAGGAGGCCGTCCGAAATAAATATCAAATTAAGCAATTAATAGATTTTCGTGGTGCTGATGAACGAAAAGAATATCCAAATTATATTTGGAATGGATTAACTTATATTACGATAGATGTTCTAGCAGATGCTGCTACTAACCAAGCTAGTCTTGATGAAATTATTTCTGCTAATGGGGATGTTGCAGGTAATATGCTAATTACATACAAGCAACTAGCTTTAACAAATTCTGCGCGTGAGGGATATCAACAATTTTTGCTGACTCTAGTTGACAATCCCGTACCAACAGCTTTCCATTGCTTTGCGGGAAAAGATCGTACTGGTGTTGCAGCAGCGTTAATTTTAAAGTGTTTGGGTGTTGGTAATCATGATATTTTTACTGATTATTTAAAGACAATTGAAGCAAGAAGCAAAGCTAATAACGAAATTTTAAATCTTTTAAAAGGACAGTTAGATGCAGTTCAACTTGAAAGTGTAAAGGCAGCACTAACTGTACAGCCTTCGTATTTAGAATGCTATTTTAAAACAATTGAGCAGAATTATGGGGATTTTGATAATTACTTGGTAAATGGGTTGAAGTTGCCAACTAATTTTAAGGAAAAAATGCAAGGTACTTATTTGGAATAATTAATGAATAATCATCAAATAACTTAGTAGCAAAAAGGACTGATCTCGAACATAAAGGAGAATCAGCCCTTTTTATTTAGAACAGAATGTACTTTGGTTGTCAACATATCAATAGCAACATCATTAGTGCCACCTTCTGGAATAATGATGTCAGCATAACGTTTAGTGGGTTCAATAAATTGATGATACATCGGCTTAACTGTGTCAAGATACTGTTCAATTACTGAATTAATTGAGCGCCCACGTTCTTCAATGTCTCGTTCAAGTCGGCGAATAAAACGAATATCGTCATCAGTATCAACGTAAACTTTAATATCCATTAAGTCACGAATTTTTTTACTGGATAAAACTAAAATTCCTTCAAGTATAATAATATCAACGGGTTCAGTATGAATTGTTTCGCTGCTACGAGTGTGTTCTTTAAAATTATAAACTGGCATCTCAATAGGTTTATGTTGTAATAAACTTTGCAAATGCTTAGTCAAAAGGGGAACATCAAAAGCATCTGGATGATCGTAGTTAATATTTAAGCGTACATCCATTGGCACCCCGGTGTTATCTTTATAGTATGAATCTTGCGTCATAATTAAGACATGCTCATTTTCTTGCATTTGTTCCACAATTTTATTAGCAATAGTAGTTTTACCGCTGCCTGAACCACCGGTTATACCGATTACAACGGGTTTTTCAAGTTGAGACATTAAGACACTCCTTTTTTTATCAAATAACATTTTACTTTACTTTGTCAAGAATTACCAATTGATTAGGTAAAAAATACTGATTTAGCAAATAAAATTTATTTGGATATAGTCAGAATTGGGAAAATAGTTCTCAACTGTTAGGTTAGCTAACTTGCTTGTGGTTCAGCTTAACTTAATAAGCTTTATTTTTTTGAAATAAGTGTATTAGATTTTGCTTGCTAGTGTACTTGTTTCCCCAAGAGCTGTTGACTCATTTAATGAAAGCGATTACTATATCTTTGGTACCAAAAAATAATTATTTATCATTTATATTTTAAAAAAATGTTTTTAGTAGTCATGTTTTAACCTTGTTTATTTTTCAAAAGATACATTAATTAGTAAAAGAGGACCAAGAGCTAGAATGGAATATAAAGAAAGAACAGCTGCTACGCAAGCCCAGGAATATATACAAGATTTAATTCAATTTAAGTCCGCTACTAAATTTTTGCCATCGCAAAGAGCAATTGCTGAAGAACTAGGAGTTAGTCGCAATGCTGTGTTACATGCACTAGTAAAGTTGAAGAGTGCAGATCAAGTTTCAACTAAGGAAAGGACAGGAATTGTTGTAAACACTAAAATTAATATTAATATGCTTGGCATGGAATCAATGACAGTAGAGATAAATGATCGACTGATTCAAATTGACCATCTAACTACTGAATTGATTTCTGTACCAAAAAATTTAATTAATTTCTTTGGTCCAACGGTAAAGAAATTAATTAAAATAAGTCGAGTACGATTAAAAAATAAAATCCCTTTAACCTATGAAACTACGTACTTTAATGCTGCAAAATTTAAAGAATTTGCTGAAATTGATTTTACTAATAAATCTTTATATGCGTTATTAAAAGATAAATACGGAATTGTCTTAGCTTATGGGAAGGAAAATATTGCTTGTAGCTTGGCAAATGAAAAAATAAGTGAAATTTTAAAGGTGAAAAAAGATACCCCGCTTTATCGCATCGATAGTTTTAATTATTTAGAGGGTGCTACCCCGATAGAAGCAACTACGCAGTACCTGATTGGCAGTAAATTTAAATATCATTTTACGGCTGCTGATATTTATACTTATTTGTAGGAATAAAAAAGTGTTATTTAAAGAGGTTTATGCGGACTTAAAGTTGAAAATCACGCAAAAGAATTATTTGCCTGGCAGTAATTTGCCCACTGAGACGGAATTACAGGAATATTATCAGGTCAGTAGAACAACTATTCGCAGAGCAATTGACCAACTTGTAGCAGAAAATAAGGTTATACGAAAAAAGGGCAGTGGCTTATTCGTTGCTCCAGCAATTTCAAAGCAAAATATCTTAGAAATGACAGGTATCATTAAACAATCAGTTCCTGACCTAGCAGACATGATAAAATTTAAAGATAGTTATTTAAGGTTGGTTGGTCCATATTATGCTGATGTTTTTAATATTAGTGCTAATGAACTGCTATATTTTATTTCGTTTGTAATCAATATAAAAGGACAATTAACATGGGAAAAGTTGATTTTACCCCTAGAATATTTTCCTGACTTTGATCCCACTTGCTTAAAGATAATGTCAATTATTGAAGCAGTTAATTCTGGTAAATTAAAACTCAAGAACTTATTTCAAGATTTTCAATTAATAAGAGCAACGGATGAGATAGGCAAGCAGTTGTGCATCCAAAAACAAGCGCCAGTATTTAAAATAACTAATCTTTTTTCAACTAAAGATAGCAAAATTGTAGCCATTGAGTACAGGCTACAAGATGCTTTAACTACCAAGTACTCAATTGATTTTAATTAGTGGAGGGAAAATAATGATTAAGCTTGTAAGAGTAGACCATCGATTAGTTCACGGCCAAGTGGCCGTTTCTTGGTTCAATAGTTTAGATGTAAATACAATTTTTGTGGTTAATGATGAAGTTGCTAAGGATGATTTTCGGAAATCAGCTATTCGATTGGCTAAACCAGAGAACTCTAAATTAGTAATGAAATCGGTTGATGATAGTATCAAAGCCATTAATTCTGGGGTAACTGATAAGTATAAAATGCTAATTGTAGTTGAATCGGTGGCCGATGCGACTAAATTAATTAAGGGGACAGGAGAAAAAATCAAAAGTTTGAATTTGGGTGGAACTAAACCACGACCTGAAACTAAAAATTATGCAAAAACAATTAACTTAACTCCGACAGAAGCAGATCAGCTTGATGAACTTCAAGCTAGTGGGGTTGATGTTTGGATAAAGCAAGTTCCCAATGATGATAAGCGGGAATTTCATAAATAGAGTTGAGGAGCTTAAGGTATGAATGTTTATGTAACAGCAATTATTTTAGCCTTAATTGCAATGTTGGGAAATGGTGAGTATTTTTTAGGTTCATCAATGCTATCAAGACCACTTGTAACATGCACATTAACAGGACTAGTATTAGGAAATCTGCAACAAGGCATCATTATGGGTGCAACTTTGGAACTAGCCTTTGTAGGTTCATTTTCAATTGGTGGAGCTATTCCCCCGGAAATTATTTCAGGTAGTGTTTTAGGTACAGCTTTTGCTATCGGTGCTGGGAAAAGTACCGCTGTTGCTTTAACGCTTGGTATTCCTATTGCATCACTAGTTTTAGTAATTAAAAATTTGTGCTTTATCTTTATTTTGCCTTACTTTGTTCATCGAGCTGATCATTATGCAGAATTAGCTGATGGCAGTGGTATAAGTCGAATGAATGTTTTAGGAGGCTTTTTTTCAGTTAACTTACCAATTGGTTTAGTGGTAGGGATTTCTTATATTTTAGGTAGCCCAGTAATTAAAGGAATTTTAAGTGTAATTCCGCAATTCATTATTAATGGCTTGGGAATTGCTACTGGGTTGCTACCAGCTTATGGTTTTGCCCTTTTAATGAAAATGATGATTAATAAAAAGAATGCAACTTTTTTTATCATCGGATTTGCGTTAGCAGTTTATTTAAAGATTTCAGTTACCGGAGTTGCCATTTTTGGAGCTTGTCTTGCCTTGATTTTAACGGGATATTCCGCATTTAACGGTAAACCAGTAGTAAATACGGCGCCGAGTACTAATAAAACAGCTAAATTAAATACAGAAAATGGAGGCATTGACTATGAAGATGAAGAATTCTAAGTTACTTACTAAAAAAGACCTAATGAAGACTTTTTGGCGTTCATTTACAATGGAATGGGCATGGAACTATGAGCGGCAGATGAACTTAGGTTACTCCTATGCCATGGTTCCTGCCTTACGGAAAATCTATGGGAATAATAAAGAAAAATTGCAGGCTGCTTATAAACGCCACCTGGAGTTCTATAATGTCACTCCATGGCTAAGTACTTTTCCATTAGGAATTTCCATTGCAATGGAAGAGCAAAATAAACTTGATCCTGAATTTGACGATGTAGCAATTAATAATATTAAGGTAGCGCTGATGGGTCCACTAAGTGGTATTGGTGATTCATTTTTTTGGGGTACTTTACGGGTGATTGCAACCGGGATTGGTACTTCACTTGCTCTGCAAGGTAATATCTTAGGCCCACTACTATTTTTGCTAATTTTTAATATTCCAGCATTATTGGTGCGCTATTATGGCTTATTTGTTGGTTATAATGTTGGTTCATCATTTATTGATAAAATTCAAAAAACAGGGTTAATGGATAAGTTGACCTATGGAGCATCTGTTTTAGGGTTAGCTGTTGTCGGTGCAATGGTGGCGACAATGGTGACTTTAAAAATGCCCTTAAAAATTGGTAGCGGGGCGCAAGCAACATCGATTCAAAAAATATGTGATGGGATAGTACCAGGTATTTTACCCTTACTATTCACATTTTTCATTTTTTGGCTTGATCGAAAAGGTTGGAAATCACAGTACATTCTGTTGTTGATTGCCGCAATTGGTATATTTGGTGCCTGGTCAGGTTTATTAGGATAATATTTAAGGAGATATTTGTGAAAAGCATTGAAGATTATGTTAATTTAGAACCGCAATATTATCAGTCCGTTCTCGATAATTACCAAAGTTTGTTTGGGGACAAGTTCACCAAAGACGAGGTAACGAAATTTGATAACGTAGTAATTTATGCAACAGGGTCAAGTTCAAATGCAGCTTATGGTGCCTTGCCCTTTATGAGTAAAATTTTAAAAATGCCGGTACGAATTGAAGAACCATCAATTTCGGAAAATTATCTGTTGAATGTCAAAGAAAATACTTTGTGTTTGGCAATTTCACAAGGTGGCCATAGTTATTCAGTAGTCAAATTAATCGAACGTTTGCTAGAAGCAGGGCATAAAGTATATACGCTGACTAGCGAACTTGATAGTCCGGTTGCCAAGATTAGTAAAAATCTTTTATTAATGGGGATGCCGGTAGAAGAAATGCCATATGTTAGTGCTGGTTATAGTGTGGAAATTTTAGATTTACTACTAATCACATTAACAATTGCGAGCGTAAAAAATCAAATTACTAGCGCGTGTTATCAAAAATATTTAACCGAACTGACATCAATTGTGCAGGCAATGCCTTCTGTTATTAAAAGGTCTAGTCAGTGGGTTGATTTGCATTTATCTGAATTTAGTAATGCACAAAGAATAATGTTTATTGGTTACGGAGCTGCTTATGGAGTTAGCCGAGAAGGCGAAACGAAAATAACCGAAGCTGTTCGAATCAGTTCTTGGGGTAAAGAACTGGAAGAATATATGCATGGCCCTTATTTAGGACTAAAACATGATGATTTTGTTATTTGCTTGGAGCCTAATGGAAAATTACAAAAGCGGCAAGAACTATTGCAACAATTTTTAAATAAGCATATTGAGCATGTTTACTCAATTTATGCCGGTATGGCTCAAAATTTAGGTAATCATGATTTAAGTCTTAAAGTAGAAACAAATGAACTGTTAAGCGCTTTATTTATGACTGTTCCGATTCACTTACTGGCTTATCGTTTGTCGCAAAAAAAGGGAATTGATTTGCAACATTCAGCTTACCCTGATTTTGATGAAATTACAGCGTCAAAGATCTAATCATAATTTTAAAAAAGAGGAAAATACAAATGCGTAAATTTAATAAGCAAGAATTAATTCAAAGCATGGATGGTGCCCTTAAGCTAAGAGGCAAGATTAATGAAATAATTGATCCATTATTTAACAAAGGTATTTCTAATATTTGTTGGTTAGGAATTGGTGGCACCTATGCTTCAGGTATGCAAGCTAACATTCATATGAAAGAAAAGAGTGCCTTGGAAACTTTCTATCAAAATGCAGCAGAATATATTGTAACTGGTAATAAACGAATTACAGCTAAAACATTAGTAATCATTTCATCTGTTACGGGTAATACTAAAGAGATGGTTGAGGCCGTCAAAAAGTTGAATGAAGTAGGTGCAACTATCTTGGGTTTTATGGATGATCCGAAAGCAAAGCTTGTCTCTAGTTTGACTTACTGCATTTCTTATCCAGAAAACGAACAACTAAAGTTCTTTATGGTTGGTGATCGCTTAATGTATCTAAATGGTGAATTTCCTGATTATGAAGACTTTTATCAAGAAATGGAGCAGTATTTCGCTCAAGACATTGCTGAAGTTAGTGTAAAAGCAGACGATTTTGCTAAAGATTTTGCACAAAAGCACCATGATGATGCAATTCATTACTTTGTTGGCGCTGGTAATCAATGGGGGGCAACTTATTCTTATGCAATGTGTTATTGGGAGGAGCAACATTGGTTAAAAACGCGCGCAGTTGAAGCAGCAGAATTTTTCCATGGCATGTTTGAAATAATTGACTGTGATACTCCCGTAACCGTATATGTGGGAGAAGATAGCCAGCGACCTTTAAGTGAGCGGGTAGCCAACTTCTTACCTAAAATTTGTGGTAATTATACGATTATTGATGCCAAAGATTATGACTTACCAGGTATTTCAGAAAAATATCGTGGAACATTATCACCATTTGTTTTCCACGCAATCAATAACCGAATTGATATTCATATTGAACACCTGAATCGTCATCCGATGGATATAAGACGCTATTATCGAGCTTTAGACTATTAATTGGTGATATTTATGATTGGTGTGATAGTTTGTATGCATGGTAACTCTGCACTAGAACTAGTGAAAAGTGCGGAAATGATTTGTGGCAAGCAGGAAAATTGCTATGCAGTCAATTTTACAATGGGCGAATCATTAGATAAATTAAGCGAACAATTAACTAATAAAATAGAGTTATTGTCTCAGCCGCTGATTTGTTTGACGGATTTAAAGGGCGGTACGCCATTTAATACATTAGTTAACCTTAAAAAGCAATATTCAAATATAGAAATTGTGGCAGGCGTTAATATGCCAATGTTGCTAGAACTATTTGTTAGTCGTAAACAAATGACAATGCCAGAATTACTTGAGACTATTATAGAAGCAGGGACAGCTGGTGTATACCAATATGTTTCTGAAAAAATAGTTGATGAAGATGAAGAATTTTAAGTCATTTTTGCTTTTGTGAAATATTTATTTACGAATACTATATTTTTATATATTACTAGTAACTGTAGATGCTATAATGTATTATCTATAAAGTGGATAGTTATTAAGGATAACTAAAAGGAGTAATCATATGTCTAGAAGTTTTAATTATATTAATGGTTCAAAATTTGAAAGCTTTTTTGGTGTAATATTAATATGTTTAGCAGTGTATCAACTATTTAATAGTGTGAAATATACTAAGGGGATACTACATAAAGGAACTAATAATGGCTTTTCTTTAGGGGCAATCGCGTTTTCATTTTTCTTTAGTATAATATTATTTGTAATTGGTATTTTAGCGATTATGCAAAAATTTTAAAGACGATAGTTATGGATGTATTTGAAATTTTTAATGATAATTAAAAATTAATTTAAACATTTTATAGGTCATAATAGTAAGCGCTACCTAAAAAGTGGTATAATAAAATAAATTTTATGGATACATTCTAGGAGGAAAATTTTATTATGGCAGAACAAACAATTATGCTAAATTGTAGTGCAGGTATGAGCACATCATTACTAGTAACAAAAATGCAACAGGCAGCTCAAGAGCAAGGAATCGATGCAAAAATTTTTGCTTGTCCTGCTTCAGAAGCCTCACAACACATTGGGCAAGAAGAAATTGATTGTGTCTTACTTGGACCACAAGTTAGTTATATGAAAGATGATTTTGTCAATAAAGTAAAAGGCAAAGGAAAAGATGGTCAAGATATCCCACTTGATGTAATTAATATGCAAGCATATGGCATGATGGATGGTAAAAAAGTATTACAACAAGCAGAAGATTTAATTAACGGTTAAAACGGGAGATTAAGATGGCAGAAAATCAAACAGAAGAGCAAACTTTACAGGCTGCGATGGGTCTAATTGCCAATGGTGGTAATGCAAAGAGTTTGGCTTTTGAGGCGATTCGTCAAGCTAAAAAAGGTGATATTACAGGAGCGCGGGCTAAGTTAAAAGAAGCTGATGCTTCTTTAAATGAAGCCCATAATTCGCAAACTGCAATGTTAACCCAAGAAGCTCAAGGAGGGCACACTAATGTAACTCTACTTGTGGTTCATTCACAAGATCATTTGATGAATGCGATTACTTTTAGAGATTTAGCAGGTGAAATGGTTGATTTGTATGAGAAATTATATGAAGCTAATTCCTTGGCAAAATAAATAATAGTAAATAAAAAACGAAGTTCAGTTTAACTTCGTTTTTTTGTTATTCATCTATTTTAATTCAAATCTAAACCGTTAGTCTTAATTACTTTTTTATACCAGTCAAACGAATCTTTCCGTGAACGCTTTAGAGTACCTTCGCCAGCGTCGTTTTTGTCAACGTAGATAAAGCCATAACGCTTATCCATTTGTCCTGTTCCAGCTGAAACTAAATCAATTGGTCCCCAAGGTAAATATCCCATTAAATTAACGCCATCAATTTCCACGGCTTTTTCCATTTCTGAAATATGTTTTCTTAAGTAATCAACGCGGTAATCATCATGAATTGAGCCATCGGCTTCAACTTTATCGTATGCCCCAAGACCATTTTCAACAATAAATAAAGGTTTGTGATAGCTATCTGTTAAATGGTTTAAAGCAATGCGCAGACCTTCAGGATCAATTTCCCAGCCCCAATCGCTACGTTCTAAAGTTGGATTTTTGGCCACGGCTTTAGCTAAATCATTTAGTTCATCTGGCTTAACTTTTTCCGCTGAAACGGTAGTTGTTTGATAATAACTAAAGCCAACATAATCAACAGTACCTTCTTTTAAGACAATCCGATCTTCATCGGTAATATCTGGGCGGTAGCCGTTACGAGTAATATATGCTTCAACTTCGTTGGGATATACACCAAAAACATGGACATCAGAGAACCAAGAGCGGCGTTGTTCAAATTTGTCAGCCAATAGTACATCTGCTGAAGATGAAGTAAGAGGCCGAACGGGTGAATAATTAATCATACAACCAATTTCAAAGTCAGGATTAATTTTGTGCCCAACTTTAACCGCCAAAGCTGATGCAACTAATTCATAATGAGCCGCTTGGTACATGGCAGCTTCTTTTTCTTTGTCACTTAAGTTGTCAAGCATAATTCCAGAGTTAGTAGCCATTAGAAAATCATCATTATAGGCTGCTTGGTTATCAATTTCGTTAAAAGTCATCCAGTACTTAACACTATCTTTATAGCGCTTAAAGCAGACCGTAGCAAACCGAACAAAAAAGTCAATTAATTTCCGGTTGGTAAAACCATTATATTTTTTGACTAAATTAAACGGAATTTCAAAATGAGATATAGTAACTACCGGTTCGATACCATATTGATGACAAGTGGCAAATAAGTCATCGTAAAATTTTAAACCTGCTTCGTTAGGCTCTTTGTCATCGCCATTAGGAAAAATTCTTGTCCACGCAATTGAAGTTCGAAATGCTTTAAATCCCATTTCGGCCATTAATTTGATATCTTCTTTGTAATGATGATAAAAATCAATAGCACTATGATTTGGATAGTTTTTTCCTGGAACAATTCCGTCTGTTATTTCACGAGGTTTAGTTGCCGAACCAACGGTCATTACATCGGCAACAGATATTCCTTTACCATCAACGTTCCAAGCACCTTCTAATTGGTGCGCAGCAACGGCACCACCCCATAAAAAACCATCTGGCATTTTTGCTGAATACATATTTTTCTCCTTTTGTCATTTATACTGATAGCGCTAACAGATTTATTTTATAATAAATTGAAGTGTTTTATCAAGTTAAATAATAATTGACTTTTATTAGTATATAAAGACTATAATAAATTTATAAGATGGGAGATTTTTTATGATCAATAAGAAAGAAAATCAAGCAGACTACCAACGTAAAAACCATGAAGACAGCATCAAGTATTTATACTTTAGTCGTTATCTAATGTTGCGTTATATAGTGGTCATTTTTTTGTTTACTAATCTTTTTTGGTTATTAATTCTAATTCAATATAAAACGTGGCTTGGAGTTGTTATAGCAGGAATTATGACTTTAATTGCTACTGCTGCAGCGATTGAACAATTAGCTAAATTGCATAATCGAAAATCAGCTGTACCAGTAACGCAAGCCTTTTTGTGGCTACAATTGGCGGTCAACCTGTTATTGGCGGGGAGTCTTTTTTTACCTATTAGAGTAGACTTATTCCCTTTTATAAATACTAATAATGTTTGTTATTTAATATTAGCTATCCTTTTTATTGGTGTTATTTTAGCGTATTGGTCAATTAAGCGGATTCACCAGATTATTAATAATCGTGATAGGTATGTTAAGGTTATTGAAACTTTCAAAAATAATTAAAAAATTCTTGCATTAGTTATGAAAACGATTACAATATTAATTAAGTAGTTTTTAAAAATTACTATTTTGAAGGGAGTTTTGATTATGGTTGAAGCCAAAAAGCCGTTTAAGGAGCGAATTGCCGCCGCCGCGGGTAAATTTGCGGCAACAAGATTTGTGCGGGCAATTATGGATGCGGGTTACAGTGTGATCTCGTTTTCAATTGTTGGAGCGTTTTTCTTAATTTTAACGGTGTTGCCACAGATTATTAATACACCGGGATTTATAAGCTTTTATGCGAATACGATTGGCCGATTTTCTAATTTATACCAATCAGTCTATAATGCAACCATGGGGATTATTGCCTTGGTCTTCTCAGGCACCTTTGCTTATTCGTATACTAAAATTTATCATGATGAGGAAAAAATTAACTTAGTCCCGATGAATGGGTTAATGATGTTTTTAATGGGCTTCTTTATCACGGTAGCTGAGTTGGTCTGGAAAAATGGCCGAATGGAATTCGTGCAAGTTTTCAATAAAACCCAAATGGTTGCTGGGGGTTATGAGGCCAATAATTCAGGAATTTATCGGATTGGTGCAGTTGGTATCTTTATTGGGTTAGTCGTTGCCTGGTTAACTGTTCAAATTTATCGTTATACCATCAAGCATAACTGGCAAATTAAGATGCCTGCTTCAGTTCCATCTGGCGTTTCAAATTCCTTTAGTGCTTTAATTCCTGCTTTTTGTGTCGCAATTATTATTGCTGCAATTAATGCTGGATTTGTTTTAGCTGGAACAGATTTATTTAAGATTTTATTTATTCCGTTTTCCTTTATTAGCGATATTGCTGATACTTGGTGGGGCTTTTTAATTATTGTATTTTTAATTCATTTCTTATGGTGGTTTGGTATCCATGGGGCAACCATTATTAGTTCATTTTATACCCCAATTGTTTTAGCCAACATATCTGCTAATGTTAAAGGAGCGCATCACTTCTTTGCTGGTGACCCGACTAACGCCTTTATATCTATTGGTGGCTCAGGTGCGATGTTAGGTGTTGCTATTTGGTTAGTAATAGGAGCACGTTCAGCTCAATTAAAGGAATTGGGAAAGGTTGAAATTGTGCCCGCAATCTTTAATATTAATGAACCTTTACTTTTTGGCTTACCGATTGTCTATAATATTAACTTAATGATTCCGTTTATTTGTGCACCACTTGCGTCAGGAATTATTGCTTACTTAGGAATAAGTTCACATTTGGTGCCTAAAATTATTATGCAACAGCCATGGCCGACACCAGTTGGCTTAGGTGGTTTTATTGCCACTGCTAGCTGGCAAGGTGGAGTACTCTCAATTGTTTGCGCAATTGTAGCTTTTCTTATTTGGTATCCATTTATCAAGCATTATGACAATGTCTTATTGAAGAAAGAGCAAACTGCTACTGACTAACAATAATTAATAATATAAAAAACTGGCTGCATTTGGAGCCAGCTTTTTTATATTATTAAAGAAAGCGTTACCAAAAAGGTGCTATAATAGAAAATAGAAATAATGAAAAGAGGTATGACTGATGCTGATTTTTGGTAAAAAATTAAATTTTCGGCCATTATTAATTGGATTGTTATTTTGTTTAGGGATAGGAAGCTTAGCGGCAATAATGCTACAACTAATGAATATTCACCCAATTATTTGGGCTATTTTAGCGGGGATAATAATTTTTTTGTTGATTACTCTAGTTTATTACCCTACAGTTTTGCAGGATGAATTTAATTATTTTACTATTTCTAAGCAAGAAATAACATATTACAATTATGGTAATCGTTTCAACAAATTTAAATTATTGTTGTTGGGTAAAAATGCTCCTGTAAAGACAATTAAATTGACTGACATTAAATCAGCTCACTTAGTTGGTAAAAATGAAATCAAAAAAATGGCTTTTACAGTGCCTTTTGATATGCTGCAAGTTTATTTTTCAGGCATTATTTCTATGCTGATGAATCCGTTTGGGCTTGAACTTGTATTAAATAATGGGCAAAAAATATACTTGTCACTTGCTCGTGATCGTATCTATGATCCTGAAAAAACTTATAATCAAGCTAATACAGCTATCAATATGATTAAGAAGTAGTAAGTTAAATTTTATAAACTAAATTTTGGTATTGCGACCGCTTTCTTGTTATGATAAAGAAGTAAGCAAGGTATCTGAAATGGAGGAATTCTAAATGAAATATCCAAAGACTAAAGAAGTATTAAATCAATTAGTAGCGGATTTAACGCAAATGCATATGGTTGTTCACCAACATCACTGGTATATGAGAGGAAATCGCTTTTTAAAACTACATCCATACTTAGACAAGGTAATGGACGAATTAGCTGATCAGCTTGATCAAGTTTCAGAGCGCTTAATTACGCTTGATGGCTCTCCCGTCTCAACTTTAAGTGAAATTGCTGAGAAAACAAAGATTGCGGATGAAAAGGGCAATTGGACTGAAACAATTGATGAACGTTATGCCAAAATAATTGCTGGTTATAAATACTTAGAAGGGCTTTATGAAGAGGGAATCAGAGTTAGTGATGAAGAAGGCGACTATTCAACTAATGATATGCTAACGGGTTTCCATACTGATATAGAGAAACGGATTTGGATGATGGCTAGTGAGATTAATCAAGCTCCTACTATTGATCCAGAATAATGAAACTAGCAAATAAAAAGACAGTCTTTCGGGCTGTCTTTTTTAGTGCCATGATTATTAAATTTATTTGCTATAATAAAGTTAATTTGCTGGTTATTAAAAATAATTATGAGAAAGGTGTAGGTAATGGACGAACAGAATCAAGCTGAATTAAAAAAAAGAGCAGCAATCAAGGCTGCGAGTTTGGTGCGCTCAGGAATGAAATTAGGGATAGGCACGGGCTCAACGGTCGCTTATTTAATCGATGAACTAGGTCGTCGTAAAAAAGAAGAACATTTAGAATTAGCGGCAATTGTTACGACTTCCAGCAGAAGTAAGAGACAAATGGAGCGGTGGGGCTTTCAAGTTGATGAATTAGCTGAAGTTGATCAACTTGATTTAACGATTGATGGTGCTGATCGTTTTGCTACTGACTTTTCCGGTATTAAAGGTGGTGGCGGTGCCTTGACTATGGAGAAAAATGTAGCAGTTAATTCTAAAAAAATAATCTGGATTGTTGATGAATCTAAAGTAGTTGATTATTTGAGTGGTTTTCCTTTACCAGTTGAAGTATTACCCATTTCCTGCGAGCAAAATTTTCGCCGGTTTCAAGCGCAAGGGCTCAAGCCTACATGGCGCATGGCTGATGAAAAGCGATTTATTACTCACTATGGCAATTATATAATTGATTTAAATATTGAGCGAATCTTAGTGCCACAAGGATTAGCAGCTTATCTTGACCATATGGTAGGAGTAGTCGAACATGGCCTTTTTATAAATATGTGTGATGAAGTGATTATTGCTCACACTAACGGTAAAATAGAGCAACGTAAAAAATAATTTTTGCAAAGAGGGAAAATATATGACAAAAAAACCATTAATTATTAGTACTGATCCAGGAATAGATGATGTAGTAGCACTAACAATTGCCCTTTTTTCTGCTAAGCTTGATGTGAAATTAATTGCAGCAACTTGGGGTAATGTACCATTAGCTAACACTTTGGTTAATACATTAAAATTAGAAGCATTTTTAAAAACGAAGGTACCAGTTGTCTCCGGCGCAACGTGTCCTTTATTACGTCAAGCTATTGATGCTTCTGATGTTCATGGTAAAAATGGTCTTGCTGGTTATGAATTTCCTGCAGCTGATCAAAGTTTACTGCAGCCAGGATTAGCGGCAAGTGCAATTCACCAAGTTGTAGAGCAAAGTTCAGAAAAAGTAACTTTAATGCAGATTGGACCAGCAACTGATTTCGCTCTTTACTTTCGGCAATTTCCAGAGGATCTAGCTAAAATTGAGCAGTTAGTAATTATGGGTGGAGCAATCGGACGTGGAAACTGGGGGCCATATAGTGAGTATAATGTTGCTGGGGATCCCGAAGCTGCGCAAATTGTTTTTTCTAGTGGTGTAAAAATACTGTTGGCACCACTAGAATTAGGTCATCAAGCTTATATTACGCAGGAAACGTTACAAGAAATTAAGCAGATTGGTGATGTTGGTGATATGCTGTATAACATTATGACGAATTTACATGATGAAACAGAAACAGATGGTCGCGAAATATATGATGCCTTAGCAGCTGGAATGTTAATTGAACCAGATATGTATACTTTTAAGCCAGCCTATGTAGTTATTGATACAAAAAGTAGTAATGCTTATGGGGCATCGATGATTGATTTTGATAATTTCTTTGGTCAGCAGCCAAATGTACAAGTAGGAGTAGAAATTAACCAAACTGTTTTTGCAAGCTGGCTTGTAAATGAAATTACTAAAGCAGAACAATTGAGGTAATTAATGACAGATTTTGTGTATCGCACGGTAATGCGTGATATAAAACAGAATATTTTAGAAAATAAGTACGATGGGATGCGTCTTCCAGATGAACGAAGTTTGGCAGATCATTATCAGGTAAGTCGTTCATCAATGAAAAGAGCAATGGAGCTTCTTTCACAGCAGGGAATTGTGTTTAAAAAACGTGGCAGTGGCACTTTTATTAACCCGCTATATCTAAAAAATCAGTCTCTGTTTCGTTATGATGGTTCCAATCTGGGTTTAACCGATAGTCTTAAAGTACCAGGTAAAACTCAAGGTATTAAGTTAATTGATTTTAATGTTATTCCAGCGCCAAAGGCAATTGCACAAGACCTATTTTTGGAACCTAATGATTTTGTATATGAATTTCATCGCTTGCGTTTATTAAATGAGCAACCTTTTTTGCTGGAAACGGGCTATTTACCTATCAAAATTGTACCGGAACTGAAACCCGAACACTTAAAAAAGTCCTTATTTAATTATTTAGAAGATAAGCAGAATAAAGTTGTTACTAAGGCATTTTTAAATATTACGGTGGCTCCATCTAACGAGAATGATCAAAAATGTTTGCAACTTAAAAAAACAGAGCCAGTAGGCGTAATAGAAGGAATTTTTTTCTTAGATGATGGTACTCCTTTTGAAGTATCAACCATGCGGATACATTATCAGTACATGAGATTTAATACTTTTGTTAATTTAAATCAATAAAAAAACAGGCTTTTAGCCTGTTTTTTTGAATACCATATTTAGTAGCCTTCAAAATTGGAACGAACCAATTATAAAAATGGTTGAACTTAAATGGAAACTTGTTATAATATGTGTATCAAGTGAAACTAAAAACTTTAAAAAAGGGAGAATTAAAATGGCAGTTGATTATGACTCAAATGAATTTCTTAAAAGCGTTGATGCCCATTGGCGTGCCGCTAACTACTTATCGGTTGGTCAGCTTTTCTTAATGAGCAATCCATTATTGAAGGAAGAACTTAAGGCAAGTGATGTTAAGCCTAAGCCGATTGGCCATTGGGGCACCATTTCACCACAGAACTTTATTTATGCCCATTTAAATCGGGTAATCAAAAAATATGATCTTGACATGTTTTACATTGAAGGATCCGGTCATGGTGGTCAGGTAATGGTTTCTAATGCCTACCTTGATGGTTCTTATAGTGAGCTTTATCCAGATATTCAACAGGATGAAAAGGGGATGGCCAAACTATTCAAGCGTTTTAGTTTTCCAGGTGGCTCAGCTTCACATGCTGCCCCAGAAACTCCAGGTTCAATGCATGAAGGTGGCGAGTTAGGTTATTCGATTTCTCACGGTACTGGTGCTATTTTGGATAATCCAGATGTAATTGCGGCCGTTGAAGTTGGTGATGGTGAAGCTGAAACGGGTCCTTTGGCAGCAAGCTGGTTCAGTGATAAATTTATTAACCCGATTAAAGATGGTGCAGTTTTACCAATTTTGCAAATTAATGGCTTTAAAATTTCTAATCCAACGATTGTTTCCAGAATGTCCGATGAAGAATTAACTAAGTATTTTGAAGGAATGGGTTGGCATCCGTATATTATTTCAGCTTATCAAGGTGGAGAATTTGCTGGTTATAAGGACCATATGCAAGTGCACCAAGAAATGGCTAAACTTATGGACACTGTAATTGAAGAAATTAAAGCTATCCAAAAGAATGCACGTGATAATAATGATGAATCTGTTGCTCATTGGCCAATGATTATTTTCCGCGTACCAAAGGGTTGGACGGGTCCGAAAACCGATCTTGACGGCAATCCCATTGAAAATTCATTTAGAGCTCACCAAATTCCAATTCCAGTTGCTCAAGATGATATGGAACATCAAGAAATGTTACTAGATTGGTTGCAGAGTTATAATCCAGCAGAATTATTTGATGAAAATGGTGCTCCTACTGCTATCGTAACTGCTGATAATGTTCAAGGTGACAGACGCATGGCTATGAACCCGATTACTAACGGTGGAAAAAATGCCAAACGTTTGAATTTACCTGATTATCGTAAGTATGCTTTAAAATTTGACCAACCTGGTTCAATTGAAGCAGAAGATATGACGGAATGGGCAAAATATCTAAATGAAATTGCCAATCTTAACCCTAATGATTTTAGGGGCTTTGGTCCTGATGAAACTAAATCAAATCGATTATTTAAATTTATTGATGATCAAAAACGGCAATGGGAAGGGTCAGTTCATACCCCTAATGATGAAAATTTGGCACCAAGTGGTCGCTTAATTGATTCGCAATTGTCGGAGCACCAAGATGAAGGGTGGCTTGAAGGATATGTTCTTTCTGGACGACATGGCTTTTTTGCTACTTATGAATCATTTGGCCGCGTAGTTGATTCAATGTTGACTCAACATATGAAGTGGTTAAGAAAGGCTAAGGAACAATACTGGCGCAAGGATTATCCTTCACTTAACTTTGTAGCTACTTCAACTGTTTTTCAACAAGATCATAACGGCTATACCCACCAAGATCCAGGTATTCTTACTCATATGTATGAAAAGAATCGTCCAGACCTTGTTCATGAATATTTACCAGCTGATACCAACTCACTCTTAGCAATTTCACAAAAAGCTTTTACTGATCGTGAATGTATTAATATTCTGGTTACTTCTAAGCAAGAGCGTCCGCAGTGGTTCTCTATTGATGAAGCAACGAGAATTGCTGAGCATGGTTTATCATATATTGACTGGGCGTCTACTGATCAAAATGCTAAACCAGATGTAGTTTTTGCTTCAACTGAGACTGAGCCAACAATGGAATCGCTTGCAGCAATCGACCTTTTGCATAAGAACTTCCCAGCTTTAAAAATTCGGTACATTAACATTATTGATGTAATGAAGTTGATTAATACTGAGGATAATCCAGCAGCAATTTCTGATGCAGAATTTGAGCAACTATTCCCAAGTGATGTACCTGTTATCTTTGCTTGGCATGGATACAAGGCGATGATGGAATCGATTTGGTTTGGTCGCGGGCGTAGCAATGTTCATATTCATTGCTATGAAGAAGAAGGTGATATTACTACCCCATTTGATATGCGAGTAGTCAACCAACTTGATCGTTTCCATTTAGCAAAGGATGCAATTTTGAGTGTACCGCAATATGCAGAGCAAAGTGCTGGTTTTGTTGCTAAAATGGATCAATTGCTGGCGAAGCATCACCAATACATTAGAGATAATGGTAAGGATATCGCTGAAGTTACGGAATGGCAGTGGTCTGGCTTGAAGTAGCAATTAGTTAGCTATTTTTATAAAATGAAAAAGTTGTTAAGTCTTACTGAAAAGTATAGACTTAACAACTTTTTTGCTAGAGATAGAATTATTTCTTTGTACTCTTTTCAAAGCCCCAAAAGTAAGTGAGCAAAGCCCCTGTTAAAAGTGCGGTTCCCGAACCTAGAATCATGAATCCAATTGGCTCATACATCATCATTAAGATTGAAAAAATATTATCAATTAAAAATGATTTAACCACAACGTGTAAAGAGGCACTAACTGCACCACCTAGCCCGCCAGCAATTGCCGTAATAATAATTAAACGCTTGGAAGGCATAATTAAACCATATAAAATTGGTTCGGTTACGCCTGCAAAAATTCCAGTAACTGTTACTGAACCTGCTAAACTTTCTAGTTTAGCATTTTTACTTTTAATTAAACTATATAAAAATGCACCTAAAGCAACACCAATTTGAGCCCAAAATGCGCATACGCCGACGCCACCAATGACATCACCACCATAGACTTTTAAATTTTGTAACGTAATCGGGACGAGTCCCCAATGTAATCCTAAGACAGTCAAAAATGAGTAGGATGCTCCCAGTACTAAACCTGCTACTAATCTACTTTTGCCAAATAGCCACATAATAATTGTGGAAATCCAATTACCCACTGTATTACCAAATGGCCCAAAAATTAAAACGGTTGCTGGTACTAAAATAATTAAACAAATTGTTGAGTTTAAAAAAATTTGTAGTTGTTGCGGAATAATTCGTTTTAAGAAACGTTCTAAAATAACGTATGCCCCAATAATGACAAATATAGGAAAAACAGTAGTTGAATAATCAATCGGGTCTAATGGCATTCCTAAAAAGTTTAAACCATGTTTGCCAATTAAATGGGTAAAACTGGGTTCTAATAATGCAGCTCCTAATGCTCCGCCAACAAAAGGATCAGCCTTAAATTCTTTGGCTAAAGTAATACCAACAAAAATAGGTAAAAAATAGAAAACGGAATTGCCTGCCGCAGCTAATACCAAATATGGCGTACTAGTGGCTGATAACCAATGCAGACTAGTCAATACAGTCAGGATAGCCTTAACCATGCCCGCGCCAGACATAATTGAAAGTAAAGGCATAAAAGCGCCTGAAATAATTTTTGTCAATGAAAATTTTACTTTATTACTTGAATTAGCTTCAGGTGATTTATTTAAATCAGTCTGTTTATTAGTGGCTAATTTTTGTTGAATAATGTCATAATATTCAGCTACGTTGGGACCAATTACAATTTGATCTTGCCCGCCAGTGTGTACGATACTTAAAACACAGGATAAATCATTTAATTTTTTTTCATCAATTTTATGACTATCTTTAAGTTCAAATCTTAGTCTAGTCACACAATGGACAAGACTATTTACGTTTTGCGAGCCACCAACATATTTTAAAATAGCTGCTGCATCTTTATTTATTTTATCCATATATTCTCCCGGTTAAACTATATTTTAATATTATTAATTTTTTATTTTATATTTTTTAAAAAATTAATAATATAATAATTTAATCAGATTATAATGTCAATATATAATTAATTGGTTCAAAAAATATATTGATATTTACGAACTATTTATTATAAAATTAATTGTATTGTTAACAATATTAATATTAATGCAAAGGAAAAAACAATGACTAAGCAAATAAATGTGTTAACCACAACGGATATTAACGGCTTCATTGCTAATACGGGAGAACAGCCAGCATTGGCTTTTGAGGGATTAAAAGAAAAGTATCCTCATTCATTATTAATGGATAGTGGAGACTTTTTTGTGGGCAATCCTTTAACTACCTTTTTCTGTGATCAAATGACGGTTTCACCATTAGTCGATTATGCTAATGCAATTGGTTTTGATGTTATGGTACCTGGTAACCATGACTTTGATCACGGAATTAACTATTTGAAAGAGCAGGTTAAGCATTTAAATGCTGACTATGTATGTTGTAATGCTTTTTCTGAAGAAGATGAGTTACTTTTCCCACCATTTGCTATTAAAGAAATTAATGGTATTAAAGTAGGCGTTATTGGCTTAGTAACTAGTCGAATGTCAATGATTAGTGATTTTCCAGTTACCAGGGGTGTGATTGTTAAAACAGCTTTACCAGAGTTGCAAAAGCAAGTTGCCGTTTTAAGAGATCAAGTAGATCTGATTTTAGTAGGGTATCATGGTGGAATTGAACGTGACTTAGCAACACATAATGAAATTAATTATGCAACGGGAGAAGACGAAACTTTTAAATTGGTTTCACAAACTCCAGGGATTGATGGATTTAGTTGTGGTCATCAACATCGGGTTAATCATGGACAAATTGGACAAACTTTAATTGTTCAATGTGGTTATCGTGGCAATTATTATGGTCATTTAACGTTTGAATTCGATGAGTATAATAAAATCACTCAGCGAAAAGAAGAAGTGGTTGCCAGTGAAACTCTACTAGCAAAAGTTGAGAGCTTTTATGATGAGCAAGAATATCAAGAATGGCTAAGTGAAGAACTTGATCTTAGTCAGTTGGTTAGTTTTTTGCAAGAGAAATTTGCGCGCACAAATTTAGGAATTTTTATCAATTTACAAGGTAAAACTAGAAAACAGGTAATTGATTCCTTTACTATTCCTTATGGTGTTAGAATTTATCATTTGACTAAGTCTGAATACACAACTTTTAGCCAACAGCCTTGGACCTTAAAAGAGGGGCATTCCCCTAATGATGCTCAAGATTTTGTTGTTTTAACAAATTCATATGATGTACCAGAGTATCGTTTGACTGAACAATTTGTTGATAATATTTTTGATGAATATTCATACTACTTAAAACAACGCGGATAAGGAGAAGAGAATGGGATTAATTGGAATAATTTTAGTTTTGGGCTTACTGTATTGGGTTAGTTTTGATCGGGAAAATATTGATTATAAATCAATTTTATACCTGTTTATTACAGAAATAATTTTGCTGTTTTTAATACTGAAAACTTCAATCGGTAACTGGATTATTAATGGGCTTTCTAGTAGTTTAAACATTATTAGTGCTTCTAGTAGTAAGGGCGTCAATTTTGTTTTCGGTAATTTAAAAAATCCTGGTGTAGTTTCGCAATTTTTCTTAGATGTGCTACTACCATTAATTTTCATTTGTGCCTTAATTGAATTATTACAGTACTTACGCATCTTACCATTTATTATAAAATATGTTGGTAAAGTACTTAAAAAGTTGTTTCACATTGATGAAATTAATGCTTTTGCAATTTTAAGTTATCCAATTGTAAGTAACGGTGTATTTGTTCCCTTTAAAGACCAGATGAAGGAAATGGCCCCTAACCAGTTGTTTACCTTGTCTATATACACTTTATCAAATACTACTTTGACAATGCTTGCTTCATACATGCACATTATTAAGTCAGAATTTATTCTTGTAGCGCTGGTACTTAATTTATTTACATCAATTATTGTCGCAAAAATTGTTGCGCCATATGATATTACGCAAGTTAATTATGAAATTTCAACTAAAAGTACAAACCAGAAATCACTTATTACACGTTTGATTGACAGTATGGGTTTGGGTTTTAAATTAGCGATTAATATTTCAATTTCAATCATTGGGTTTGTTTCTTTAATTACATTTGTTAACATTATTTTCAAATCGGCCTGCGGCAAGACTTTAACTGCTTTAATTGGCTATGTTTGTGCTCCAGTTGCATTTTTAATGGGAATTGATCCACATTCAATTGTTAGTGCCGGGACAGTTTTAGCAACGAAAGCTTTTACAAATATTTTTGTAGCAATTAATCAAATTAATATGAATGCCGTGCCAGTTAAAACCCAAGCAATCGTTAGCGTATTTTTGATTTCATTTGCTAACTTACCTAATTTAGGAACCACATTAGGTATTATGCATACTATGGTCGATGAAGAACATGGTGAAGCAATTGCCAGACACGCCTTGCGTTTATTTATGGTGGCAACTGCAGTAAGTATTATTAACGGTGCACTCGCTGGATTATTTTATTCATTTTAATTATTTATTCTTGTTAAAAATGCCAAAATTATTTATAATTAAATAATCATAAGGGAGTAACAGCAATTATTTGCGGTAAGTCCAACAATCGAAGAAATACTTCTGGACTTATCTTAATTAGTGAGACTTGTGTGCTAAGCGCACGAGTCTCTTTTTTAGTAATTAGGGGGTTAAAATATTGCAAGATTTTTATCATCAAACTGTCGCAACAATTGAACAGGAATTTTCTACTTCGTGTGCTAAGGGATTAACAGACAGTCAAGTGCTTGAAGCACGAGAAAAATATGGTTCTAATAGTTTGGCAGGCAAGAAAAAAATTAGTATCTGGCAAAGGTTTTTAGCGCAATTTAAGGACTTTATGATTATCGTTTTAATTATTGCAGCTGTTTTATCGGGCTTTGTGGCTCAAGAATGGACTGATGCAGCGATTATTATGGTCGTGGTTATGTTAAATGCTATTCTTGGTGTATTTCAAGAAGCGCGTTCAGAAGAAGCAATTAATGCCTTAAAGAAAATGGCTACACCGAATGCGCATGTGCGACGTGGAGGGCAGATTGTAGAAATTCCGAGTCCGCAATTAGTTCCCGGTGATATAGTTTTACTTGAAGCTGGGGATGTTGTACCGGCTGATCTACGTTTAACAGTAGCTAAAAGTTTAAAAGTTGAGGAATCAGCTTTAACCGGTGAATCTGTACCAGTTGACAAAGAGGCAACAATTATTAATGACGTAAAAGTTGCTTTAGCAGACCAGAAAAATATGGCTTTTGCTAACACTAATGTGACTTATGGGCGTGGAGAAGGTATTGTAACAGAAACAGGGATGAATACTGAAGTTGGTAAAATAGCTACAATGCTTAATAATACTGATGAAACAGATACCCCTTTGAAACGTAATCTTAATCAATTAGGCAAAACTCTAACGATCATGATTTTGCTGATTTGTGCAATCGTGTTTGTGGTTGGCTTTTTTACGAAAAGAGGAACCGAGCCAACGGATAAATTGGCAATTGACATGTTTTTAGTAGCCGTTTCTTTAGCTGTGGCTGCGATACCTGAAGGCTTGCCAGCAATTGTAACAATTATTCTAGCACTGGGTACCCAGGTAATGGCTAAGCACAAATCAATAGTACGCAAGCTTCCGGCGGTCGAAACACTGGGAGCTACAGACATTATTTGTTCTGACAAGACTGGAACTTTAACACAAAATAAAATGACTGTTGAGCAAGTTTTTTACAATAATCAACAGCATCCAGCTACACAAGCACTTGCAGCCGATAATCATGCTTTAATGACCATGGTTCTAGCAAATGATTCTAAATTAGATAATAATAATAAACTATTAGGTGATCCGACAGAAACTGCTCTAATTCAATTTGCCCTTAATCAAAAAATTGCTGTTCAGCAACTTCTGCAAGTACATAAACGGCTGCAAGAGGTACCATTTGATTCTAGTCGGAAATTGATGAGTACCATTAATTTGGACCAGCAGCAGTATTTTGTAGCAGTCAAAGGTGCTCCCGATCAATTGCTTAAGCGTGTAACCAAAATTGAACAAAATGGTAAAATTGAGCCTATTACTGAAGAACAGAGGGCAGCAATTGCGGCTGCCAACCAGGAAATGGCGCAAAAAGCTTTGCGAGTATTGGGGTTAGCATATAAAACTGTTGATCAGTTATATGATGAACCAACTACCGATAATGTTGAGCAAAACTTGATTTTTGCAGGATTAGTTGGAATGATTGATCCGGAACGTCCTGAAGCTAAAGCAGCAATTGCTGAGGCACATAGTGCTGGTATTAAAACAGTTATGATTACTGGCGACTATCAAGTAACTGCGCAAGCTATTGCTGAAAGGTTAGGGATTTTGGCTCCTAATCAAGATGAGCGAGTAGTTACAGGTAGCCAGTTAGATAATTTTAGTGATAATTATTTGGCAGAACATGTGCCTGATTTTAGTGTGTATGCTAGAGTTTCACCAGAACATAAGGTACGTATCGTTAAAGCTTGGCAGTCACGTGGTAAGATTGTTGCGATGACTGGAGATGGCGTTAATGATGCGCCAAGTTTGAAACAGGCAGATATTGGTATTGGGATGGGGATCACAGGTACTGAAGTTTCTAAAGGCGCCAGTGATATGATTTTAGCAGATGATAATTTTGCAACAATTGTTGAAGCAGTCAAGCAAGGAAGAAAAGTATTTAGTAATATTCAAAAGGCAATTCTTTATTTAATGAGTTGCAATGTTGGTGAAGTATTAACCGTATTTATGATGACAATGCTAGGCTGGGATATTCTAGCACCGGTTCAATTATTATGGATAAACTTGGTAACAGACACACTACCGGCAATTGCTTTGGGACTTGAACCAGTTGAAAAGGGGATAATGAAAAGAATGCCGCGTGGAAAGGAATCAAACTTTTTCAGTGGGGGAGTAGCCAGTTCAATTGTTTATCAGGGAATACTAGAAGGAATACTAGTTTTAACTACCTACCAATTGGGATTGAATTTTGGCCCACATGTCGGTAATACCAGCTTACAGCATCAGGATGCTTTGACAATGGCTTTCTTAACGCTGGGATTGATTCAACTTTTCCATGCGGTTAATTCTAAATATATTCACCAATCGATTTTTTCAAAAAGAACGTTTGCGAATAAGTGGTTTAATCTGGCAATTTTAATTTCTGCAGTTGTCATGTCTGCAGTTGAATTGCCGTTTATGAATCAGTTCTTTGACGTAACTGAGTTAAATATTATACAATGGCTAATAGTTTTAGTAGCTGGTTTGGGTATGATTGTTATTGTTGAAGTAGTTAAGTTTTTGCAACGTATATTAGGTAAAAAATAAATTAAATAATAAAAAAGCTCTTTGATAAAGTTAACAATTAGTAAATGGTCTAAATTGTTACAATAAGAGCTTTTTGTTTGTTATTCAACACTTTTTTAGAGTTGCTAAGTATAATTTTTTATTAAATTTATGCATATTTTCTAAAAAAATTAACCATTTATAGTATACTAGAAAACATATATTTTACTTTGCAATAAAATTTTTGTTGCAATTAAATACGAAAGAGGCGATAACAGTGTCGATGATAGAGTTCCATGACGTGCAAAAATATTACGGTCATTTTCATGCATTGCACGACATTAATTTAGAAATTGATCAAGGCGAAACCGTAGTTTTGATTGGACCTTCAGGCTCAGGGAAAAGCACCTTAGTGCGTACTGTAAATGGTCTGGAGTCAATTCAAAAGGGTCAATTGATTGTTAACGGGCACGACCTGTCAGATCCTAAGACTAATTTAAATATTTTACGTAGTGACGTTGGAATGGTATTTCAACATTTTAATTTATATAAAAATAAAGATGTACTCGAAAATATTATGTTAGCCCCTAGAATTGTTAGTCACATTCCTGAAGCAGAGAATAAGAAGCGGGCAATGGACTTACTAGAAATGGTTGGCTTAGAAAAATGGGCACATAACATGCCTTCACAAATTTCTGGTGGACAAAAGCAGCGTGTGGCTATTGCTAGAACATTAGCAATGCGTCCAAAGCTAATTTTATATGATGAGCCAACATCAGCACTTGATCCGGAAATGATTGATGATGTTTTGCAAGTTATAAAGAAAGTTGCTAATGATAGCGGAATGACCTCTTTAATCGTAACTCATGAAATGGGCTTTGCTAAAGAAGTAGCTAATCGAGTAATTTTCATGGATAAGGGTATAATTGTCGAAGATGATGATTGTCAAAGCTTTTTCAAACAACCAAAAACAGTACGTGCCCAACAATTTTTGAGTAAAATTATCTCTCACTAAGGAGGTTATGTATGAAAAAGAAATTTTGGCTAATTTCTCTTATAGCTAGCATTTTTCTGGTGAGTGGATGCGGTAAAAGTACAAATAACCAGTCTGTTTTAAAAGATGTTCAACAGGCGAATACAATCACTTGGGGCGTTAAAGGTGATGTCAAATTATTTGGTTTAATTGATGTACATGATGGTCAACAAAAAGGCTTTGACGTCGATATGGCTAAGCATATTACTAAGCATATTTTAGGACCTAAAGGGCGTGCTGAATTTGTTACAACCACTTCGCAGTCGAGAATACCGCTACTTAAAAACCGAAATGTGGATGCGGTAATTGCAACAATGACGATAACCCCGGAACGAAAAAAAGTAATTTCTTTTTCTAAATCGTATTTTGATGCTGGTCAATCGCTTTTGGTTCCCAAAAATTCAAAAATCAAAAGTACCAAAGATCTTAGTGGTAAAACCGTCATTGGAGTTGTTGGTGCGAATTCGGTGCAAAACATAAAAAAAGTTGCACCTAAGGCAAAAATAATTGAACTTCAGGATTATGCTCAGGCAATGAATGCTTTAAAATCTAAGCAAGGAGATGCTTTGACTACCGATAATGGTATTTTGTTTGGTCTTGCTGTTCAAAACCCAGGCTATGAAGTTCGTGGCGGAACATTTACTGTTGAACCATATGGTGTTGCAGTTGATAAAGGACAAACCGCATTTGCCGAGGCTGTTGACAAGGCAGTACTTGAGATGCAGCATAATGGTGAATATAATCGTTTGATTAAAAAGTGGTTTGGCGATGTTCCAGGTTTTAAGTATAAGGAGCTGTATCGCCAATGATTAATATTTTTACCAAATTTAGTAGCCAATTATTAATTGGACTGGGCTGGACAGTTTTTTCTAGTATAATTGCACTGTTTTTTAGTCTAATTATTGGAACAATTTTTGCTATTATGGAAGTTTTACCAAGTAAGGTAATGCGTACAATTGGTCGAGCTTATGTTGAAATTATGCGTAACATTCCATTATTAGTAATCACAATGTTTTTTTATTTAGTAATTCCCAACTATGTAGTAAAGATTAGTGGATTTACTGCTGGTACAATTGGATTAACCCTCTATACCTCGGCCTTCATTGCTGAAACAATCCGTTCTGGTATCCAATCCGTTTCTGGAGGTCAAATGGAAGGGGCGCGTTCAACGGGAATGACATATTGGCAAGCAATGCGCTATATTATTTTGCCACAAGCTTTTAAGATTGTTATTCCACCATTAGGTAATCAATTTGTTAACCTAGTTAAAAATTCATCAGTCCTTGCTTTTGTGGCGGGATTTGACTTAATGTATCAGGCTAATACAATTGCTTCGACTACGTTTGATACTATTAATAGCTATTTAGTGGTAGGAATCTTGTATTTAATCATAACTCTACCACTTAGCTATTATATGCAACACTTAGAAAAGAAATTGGCTTAAGGGAGGTACATTGAAATGCAAAATTGGATTAATGCCCTTTCATGGCTTAATTTACGTTTTTTATTAATGGGCCTTTGGGTAACTATTTATATTTCGGTAATCTCCGTTATCTTAAGTTTTATTATTGGTTCCATTTTGGGTATTATTAGGTACTCTAAAATTAAATGGATTTCAAAAATTGTCGGTTTCATTATCGATATTATTCGTAATGTACCATTACTTTTGATTATCTTCTTTACTTATTTTGGATTGCCAAATTTTGGCTTGCGGCCAGAAACAATTCCAGCTGCAATTATTGCAATGACAGTATTTGAGTCAAGTATGATTGCTGAAATTGTTCGTTCAGGTATTCAATCGGTTTCTGAGGGACAAATGGAAGGGGCTAGGTCAACGGGAATGAGCTTTATTCAAGCTTTGTGGCATGTGGTTCTGCCTCAGGCTTATAAGAATATGATTCCAACAATCATCAGTCAATTTGTTTCACTAATTAAGGATACCTCATTAGCAACAATTATTGTTGTACCAGAAATGATGCAGCATGCTCAAGTTATTTATGGCCAAAATGCTAACTATATCTTGCCAATGTTTGCTGCTTTAGCAGTTTTATATTTTATTGTTTGTTTTACCCTGTCAGTAATTGGAAATGCGATTGGGCGGCATTTATCTTAATGAAACTGATTTTTAGTAAGTCAATGGGAGTATTTTGGAATGCGTCCAACTAATAAAACTGAATTAATGACAGCTAGTCAGAATTTATACGACCAACTATTAGTTTTAATTTCGATGAATGCAAGCTTAAAAAAGCACCTTAGGGGGTGTCTTGATTCACCTGTGGGAGTGGCCAAAGATATACTTACATGGCTAAGACTAATCAAGCTGCTAAAGAAGAAGCTGATAACACTTTCAGCAGGAAGTAAGGCCCTTGTTTGTTATATTTACGAATGATGAATTAAATCTATCCGTGGGTTGGTAATAACTAGAGTCACTTACTCGATCTAGTACTGCTAGTTATTATGATAGGCCCTAAAGAATTCCCGTAAGTTTAAACGCTTATTGAAATAAAAAGTTATTCAAACCGCTGGCATTTTGTCAGCGGTTTTGACATTTTAAAAAAAGAGGTCCTTATGATACTGAAGCAATCAGACTTTGCTTTAACTCTTGTTAGTGAAATTTTTAATAAATTACAAGGGTTACATAATAATGTCATTCAAAAAGTAAGCATTGTTGGCCAGAATTTGTATGCTTTGCAATACAATAACCAACAAGATCCTCATAATTATGTTTATCGGGCTAGAAAAAGACGCTATCCTCTTTTTAAGCAAGTTTTTAATGCTTCTCAAATGGCGGGTGGTCATACGCAGACACTTGATTTGGCTAATCAGCCAAATATGTGGTTTATTGGTACGAAAAAAAATCACTTTAATTGGTCAACGCAATTAGCCCGCGTCACAATTCCATCTAGAAGTGCCCATACAAGCAATACCGAATTTGCTCGTTTGGCTTATCTTAACCGAGCTGGACGTGGATTGCGGGTTGTAGAGCATCAGGGGGTGGATACTTATTTACCTTTTCGGGGAAATGATTTACTTAGATTTGATGCGGCTATTTCGCCGGCAGGTAAATTGTTAATGTTAGTTACTGTTGATCAGCAAACTGCTACTCTGTCAAAGGGAAATAACGGTTATTTTATTCTATATGATTTAGCTGTAATTAATGCAGCTCTTGATAAAGTGGGTACTGGCTATGTTAATCTTGACGAATTACCATATTTGAGCGAATTTTATATTAACCATATTACAACTGCTGATAAAATTGGTTCTTTACAAGGATTTGCTCTTGATGAAAAAAGAAATGTGTATATTTCTAGCGAATTCGCGCCTAGCCAAGGTAATTTAAGCCAAAAACCACGGCGGATTATTAAAATGCCATGGGGCACATGGGGCTCATCTAATGATCAAGGATGGCAAATTCTTGACTTTGATCAAGCGAATATTGATATTTTAGGCTATGCAACGGAGTTGGAGAATATTCAAGTGATTTCAGAAAATAATCTATATTTAACGATTTCTTATCATAATGGTGCTGGGGTGACAACACGGAGTCGAGTTTATCAAGTTAAGTGGTAAAAAAGATTGAACATTAGTGAAATTTTTAAAATTTAGGTATAGTTTAAGGACAGCTACTGAAAATAAAGGTGTCCCAATTATCCAATTAATATTAATTAAAGAAGTACTAAAACTTAAGCAATTTGTGCTTTAAAAAGGTAGACTTTTAAGGAGAATTTTGTTACTTAAACTTTGAATAGAAATCAAAAATTTAAAAGATTTAAGAATAATTTTAAAATAGTGTAGCAGTACTTTATTTAATCTATACTATTACTAATAGAGTTTGTTAGCGCAATATTAATTTACTAAAAAGTTTGCAATGTAAGTAAAAAAACTTGAAAGATTCGCTATCTTTTGGGTACGCTTGGAAAATAGAAAGATTGGCTAATGAAGAATTTTCTGTTTCGTTTATATTTGAGCCTAATGAAATTTGGCGCTCGGTTTACTAAGATACAAGATAATAAAATTGTAATTCTAAATGGTGCTGGCCGTTCAGGTTCGAATGGTTATTTGTTTGGTAAATATATGAAAGAAGCACATTCAGAATATAAAGTAACTTTGGTCGAACCATGGCCTTCTTCACACTTATCTTTTGCAATTTGGCGCGAAATTGGTGCAGCTAAGTATGTAGTAACAACGCACCAGCCGTTTAAAATTCATAAGAAACAAATTAATATTCAATTTTGGCACGGAATTCCCCTCAAGCGAATGGGAATTATGGCCAATAATACTAATCGAAAAACGGACTTGCGTAACCAATATTTATGGCAAAAAAATGCCGATATTGTTACTTCTAGCTCTGATCTTTATGAAAGCCTGATGAGTGCGTGCTGTGCAATTGAAAATGACAAGTATCAGAAAGTTGGTTTTCCCCGCCTTGACTCTTTAAAGTCCCCGACAATTTCTCAATCCCAATTGTTACATGACTTATTTAAAATTGTTGATGATCAAGCTCAAATTGGGATTTATCTGCCAACTTTTCGCTATGAAATGCAAGATAGCCAAGTCTTAGACCAAATTAAGGCTGGTAACTTTTTGACCTTACCAGATTTTGATGTAGAACAGCTTAATTGTGCTTTGAAAAAACAACATCAGTATTTAGTGGTTAAATTGCATCCCTATGAAATGAGTTTTTTTGAACACTTGACTAGTCAGTTTTCTAATATTGCTTTTCTAAATAATGATTATTTGTTTGAACATGATTATGATTTATATGAATTATTAGGTGCTACTAATTTCCTAATTACTGATTTTTCATCAATTTATTTTGATTATCTAAATTTGGATCAGCCAATTATCTTTCTCACGAATTATTTGACTAAATATGAAAATACACGCGGTTTGCTGCTGAGTCCATATGAACAAGTTGTGCCTGGAATTTGTGTAAAAAACCAACAGGAACTACTTGTTGCTTTAACCAATTCGGATGAATATCAGTCAAAGCGACAGTATTGGCTAGATTTGACTAATCAAGTTCAAGGTCATTCATGTTGTGATGATATTTTTACTTTAATGTCAACAAACTATTAAAGGGGAAATTGTGAAAAGAACTTTTTTAAATATTTTATATAATGCTGTTTATCAAATTTTTTTAGTTTTAGTGCCATTGATAACCGTGCCGTATCTTTCACGGATATTAGGCCCCCATACTTATGGAATTTACAGTAATGTAAATAATATAGTGCAATTTTTAATGATATTTTGTACCCTGTCAGTCTCTTATATTGGAATGCGAACAATTTCCCAAACTCGTTCCCATGGTAACCAGCAAGAACTGACTAAAGTTTTTTGGGGCTTGTGGTATTTTCAAGCAATTGCTGGGGCAGCTACAATTATAATTTTATTGGTTGTAGTTGGCTATTATCGAATTAAATATGGAAATTATTTATTACTGATGATACCATATTTGATTTCTGCCCAAGTTGATATTTCGTGGTTTTTTCAAGGACTAGCTGAATTTGGGCGTGTTGTTTTGAAAAACACGGCTGTCAAGTTAGTTTCAGTTATTTTAATTTTAGTCTGGGTTAAAGAACCAAGTGATTTATGGAAATACATGTTAATTATGTCGGTTTCGACTTTATTGGGATCGCTTGTTTTTTGGTTTGATATTCATCGCTATATTGGTGGACCAGTTAAGCATTTTTATCAATTTGACACAACTATTAAAGCTATCATTACGTTATTAATTCCCCAAATTGCCACCCAAATTTATACCTCCCTGGATAAGCCAATTTTAGGTCTTTTTCAAAATTCTACCCAAGTTGCTTTTTATGATAATTCGCAGCGCATTTCTAATATGGTTTTAGGAATTGTTACTAGTATTTCCTTGGTAATTATGCCTAAAATGGCTGGTGAAGGGCAAAAGCAGCAACGAATAATTCTAAAAAAGTCATTGGATGCAACAGTGATGCTAGGAACAATGTTTGCGGTGATCATTATGGCCAATACTAAGGAATTTGTTCCGTTCTTTTTTGGCGCCAAGTTTATCCCAATGACCCCATTAATGTTTTTCTTTGCCCTGACAATTATCATGATTCCGATGGGCGGCGTGTTTGCCAATCAGTTCGCTTTAGCCAATCACCGTGATCGAGATTATGCTATTCCAGTTATTGTAGGAGCCATTTTAGAAGTGGTTTTAAGTTATTTTTTGGATCAATTATACGGGGCAACTGGCGCAATGCTTGCAATTTTAACAACCGAATTAATCGTTTTAATCTTACGCTTGCTAATTGTGCGTGATGGCTACGACTTTAAATATTCATTTCAAGAAGTTCCAAAATATTTCTTAATTGCCGGGATTGTCTTAGTAGTAGGTATGCTACTACCACAGCTAGTTTCATCAGCTTTCTTCAACATGGCAATGAAATCGATTATTATGTTTATCTTATACATTGCCCTGATGTTTCTTTTACGGCTTGACTTTAATCAAGATTTAATTATGTTATTTAAAAAATTTTTTAAGTGAGGTTAAAATGATTCCCAAAATTATTCACTATGTCTGGGTCGGTGGGAAACCGAAACCTAAAAACATCCAGCGTTGCATGAAAACATGGCGTAAGCACTTAGGAGATTATCAAATTATTGAGTGGAATGAACAAAATTTCAATGTTCATGAAAATGAATATGTTGCCCAAGCCTATAAAGCACAAAAGTGGGCGTTTGTTTCTGACTATATTCGGGCAAAAGCTATTTATGAGCAGGGGGGCATATATTTAGACACTGATGTTTTAGTTTTAGATGACTTAACCGCACTATTAAATAATCGTGCTTTTGTTGGCTTTGAAAATAAGGATAATCCTTTTACTGCTGTTTTTGGGGCTGAACCCCATCATCCATTACTTAAAGATATGCTAGCTTATTATGACGGGCGTGATTTTACTTTTGATGCCAAAGACCAATTAGCCGGTGTCAATACCCTATCTGTTTCAAATATTTTGAAAAAGAAGTATGGGGCGAAAGCTAATAATCAAGAGCAAGTTTTAAAAGAAAAGATTCATGTTTATCCGGATGGAATTTTATGCAATCCGTCTGCTAAATCGAAGACAATTCATGTTTTTACTGGAACGTGGATGGAAGGCGAAAAACCCTTAAAAAGAAAATTAGTAACAGCGCTTAAAGTTAGAATAAAGACTAAGAAAGAAGCTGCTCTGTATGCGAAAATATTAAAATAGCAATGAATGAACAAGAACTACAAAAATTAGTTGAATTGCTATCAATTAAGTATTTTGGGCGCAAGTTTAAACATCAAGTTAAAATTAATCGGCGAATGACAACCACTGGGGGACGTTATCACTTAAGTGATCATCATTTGGAAATTAATCGTCACTTTTTAGCACCACAATACAAACATGAATTAGTGGGAATTATTAAGCACGAATTGGTGCATTACCATTTACATTTAGCTAAATTGGGTTATCGTCACTCTGATTGGGAATTTAAGACCTTACTCAAACAAGTAGGTGGGTTGCGGTATGCCCCCGATATTGGCTTACGACGACACCAGCCAGTTAGCTATTTATATCAGTGTGAATTTTGTAAACAAAAGTATGCTCGAGTACGTCCAATTAATATTGCCAAGTATGGCTGTAGTAAATGTCGTGGGCACCTTAAGTTAATAAAAATGATACCTAAAAAATAAAGCTGCAAAAGTTGTTAAATTTTTGCAGTTTTTGTTTGACAAAACGTTAGGTACGAAACTATAATCTAAGTATAAATTTAGGTACCTAACAAAAATAAAATTAGTAAGGTAAGGAGCTTTTATTATGAGTCAAACAAGTGATAACTTAATGAAAAAATTATACTTTATTATGCGGGCTAGTCGCTACTTTATGTTTGAGAATAAGCAGCCAATTTCAGGTCAAAAACGAGTGTTGGCGGTTTTAAAATTAGAAGATGGTTTAACCCAAAATTATTTGGCAGAAGTTTTGGCACTGCAACCGGGCTCATTGGCTGAATTATTGAAAAAGATGGAGGTAAAGGGTTATATTAAGCGTGAAACGGATAACCAAGACAAACGGGTAAAACGAGTTTTTCTAACTAGTGAGGGAAAAGCGGAAGCAGGTCGACTGAAAGAACTCGAAAGGGCGCAAGACACTGCCCCTTTCTTTGCCGGCTTAAGTGAGAATGAGCAACAAGAATTTGGTCAGTATTTAGAAAAGATTGCTGATGGCTGGGATGAGAATCTAAAACAACAAGCGCAAAAATTTGTTGATCCAGCATTTCGGATGAAAGCAATTTCCCAGTGGCGTAAATATGCTGCCCAACATAACTTATCACGAGCAGAAAGTAATAATATGTGTCGGAGAATGCAAAAGTGGAATCATTTTGCAAATTATCAAGATTTTAAGCATGATAAGAACAGAAGGTATTGTCAATTTAATGAAATGCCAGAGTATAACGCAGATTTTTGGCACCGATTTTGGCATAATGATGAAGAAGAAAGATAATTAAGTAAGGGTTTTTCAAGTTTGAAAAACCCTTTTTCGTTTTCAAATAATGAGTTCAGCTATGACTACTTTTACAAGTGATTTAGGTCATGATAGGTACAAGTAATTGATTATAAAAAGATAAACGGGCAAATAAGTTAATAAAAAGCGCAGGAAAGTATTGAACTGAATTTGATTTTACAGTATACTAATTACTGTACTTGCGGGCATGGCGGAATTGGCAGACGCGCAAGACTAAGGATCTTGTGATCGTTTTTAGATCGTGGAAGTTCGAGTCTTCTTGCCCGCATCATTTGTAATGGAGTAGCAACTCCATTTTTTTGTTTAAAAATAAAATTCAAATAAAAATGTGAAATACTCTGTAATTGTTAAATTGATATCTAACTTTTATGGGGTATTTTTAAATATTAATTATCTTTTTTTATTTTAAAAATTAATTACATTCCATAATTTTAACGTGCGAGAAGGTATACTTATTGTAACAACTATTTTAAGTAAGGACTTTTTTATGGCAAAAAAACGCAGGGGTAAAAAACAATCTAACTGGCTAATTATTATAGAAACGTTTGTCATTTTGTTTGTATTAATAATTGCTTTCGTCAGTTTTAGATACTATCGTCGTCAAGCAATTGAAACAGAAAAAATCAGACAACAACAAATTGCACGGGAAGCAGCTAGACAAAAGATTATTAAGCAGCACAAAGCTTTTATTAATGAGATTGGTCCAGTTGCTCAAGAAGTTGACAAATCATATGAACTTTTACCTAGTATTACGATTGCCCAAGCATGTTTGGAAAGCAACTACGGTAAAAGTAGTTTATCGCAAAAATACAATAACTTATTTGGGGTAAAAGGTTCTAACCCTAACACGTCGGCAATTTTAACGACTAAGGAATTTGAAAAAGGGAAATGGGTTTTAGTAAAAGCACGTTTTCAAATTTATGATTCCTATGAAGCATCGATTCGGGCTCATGCTCGACTTTTTCAACGAGGTACTAGTTGGAATAAAAATCAATATCAGCATGTTCTTGCGGCCAAAGACTATCAAACGCAAGCCCATGCTTTAGTCAAAGATGGCTATGCTACTGATCCAAATTATGCAGATAAATTAATTAAAATAATCCAGCAGTATCAACTTGATCGATTTGACAAGTAAGAAACAAACCATGCCAAATTTATATAACATTTTTGGTACAATAAGATAGCTATCAAAAATCAGACGAAGGGAATTAGAATGAGCGAAGAATCTATTTTAGCGGGCTTAAATCCGCAGCAAAAGCAAGCTGTTAAAACGACTGAGGGACCGCTTTTAGTGGTTGCTGGAGCAGGTTCTGGAAAAACCTCAGTTTTAACTAGACGGATTGCATATCTTGTTAATGAAAAAGGAATTTTACCCTGGAATATTTTGGCGATTACTTTTACTAATAAAGCAGCCGCAGAAATGCGTGAACGGGAACGGGAGTTGCTTGGTTCACCAGCAGAGAGTATATGGATGTCAACTTTTCATGCATTGTGTGTGAGGATCTTACGGCGTGATGCTGAAAAAATTGGTTATAGCCAAAATTTTTCGATTGCAGATGCAGCTGAACAGCTAACCTTAATTAAGCATATCGAAAAAGAACTAAATATTAATCCTAAAATGTATGAACCACGTCGTGTTTTATCAGCTATCTCTAATGCCAAAAATGCGCTACTAACGCCTGATGCATTAAAAGCCAGCAGTTCAATGCCCTTTGAGAAGATAACTGCACAAATTTATCAAGAATACCAGAAACGCTTAAAACATGATCAAATAATGGATTTTGATGATTTGATTATGCAAACTTTAGTGTTGTTTAAAACGGATGCTACAGTTTTACATTACTATCAAGCTAAGTTTCATTATTTATTAGTTGATGAATATCAAGATACCAACCAAGCGCAATACGAATTGTGCCATCAACTAGCAGCTCAGCATAAGAATATTTGTGTAGTTGGAGACGCAGATCAATCTATTTATGGTTGGCGTGGTGCAAATTTGGAAAATATCATGAACTTTGAACATGATTACCAAAATGATGGCGTACAAACTATTAAATTAGAACAAAATTATCGCTCGACTGGTCATATATTGGCAGCAGCTAACGCAGTTATCAAAAATAATCGTAACCGTAAAGCTAAAAAGTTATGGACGGATCAAGGAGAGGGTGAAAAAATTACATATTATCGAGCTCAAAGTGGCGAAGATGAAGCACATTTTATTATCAGCAAAATTCAAGAAGAAGTTGAAAATAAAAATCGTTCTTATCGTGACTTTGCCATTTTGTATCGAACTAATGCCCAGTCGCGAACCGTTGAAGAGGCTTTTGTTAAATCAAACATTCCCTATCAAATAGTTGGTGGTCATAAATTTTATGATCGAAAAGAAATTATGGATGTCATGGCTTACTTAAAGCTGGTATCTAACCCAAGTGACACTATGAGTTTTAATCGAATTGTTAATACGCCAAAGCGGGGCATTGGTAATGTAAGTATTGAAAAATTTACTAATTTTGCTCAAACTAGTAATTTGTCCTTACTTGAATCCTTTAATCATGTAGGTATGTCAGGTCTTTCTGTTAGAATAGCTGCTAAATTGAGTGATTTTGGTGCAAAACTTAAAGATGCTATTGAGTATTCTCGCAATCATAGCGTTACCGGTCTTACTGAAAAAATTTTGCAAGATTTCGGGTACATTGAAGCTCTTAAAGCAGAACATACAATTGAAGCTGAAACCAGATTAGAAAACTTAGACGAATTTTTATCAGTAACTAAACGGTTTGATGATCAATATGACCAAGATAATCAATCTGAAATCTTAAGTGACTTTTTAGCAGAAGTTTCATTATTGAGTGATCAAGATGACTTAGCAAATAATGATCAGCAAGTTGCTTTAATGACACTACATGCTGCTAAAGGTTTGGAATTTCCAGTTGTTTTTTTAGTTGGAATGGAAGATGGGCTATTCCCATTATCAAGAGCATTGTTAGAAGATGATCAGTTAGAAGAAGAGCGCCGGTTAGCCTATGTTGGCATTACTAGAGCAAGACAGCAACTGTATTTAACTAATGCATACTCACGAACGATGTTTGGCAGAACCCAAAATAATCAACCATCTAGATTTTTAGATGAAATTGATGAAGCTGATCTTAAAATTGAAGGGGCAAGTTTTCCTACTTTGGGCTCAGATTCTTTTCAAACCCAGGCTGCTCCGTTTGCGAATGTGGCTGAACGTGCTCGGGCTCAAGTTTATACACCTAAGATTAAACCAGCTGGAGCTGTGGGAGCTGAGAAAAAGGGCTGGAATGTTGGTGATCAAGTAAAACATAAGGCTTGGGGCCTAGGAGTAGTTGTTAAAGTCAATGGCTCTGGTGAGGATATGGAACTAGATATTGCTTTTAAAGAGAAGGGGATTAAACGACTTTTGGCAGCCTTTGCACCTATTAAAAAGGTATAATGAATTAAGTTAAAGTTATTATTTTGATCAGGGGGGTAGGAAATGGCTGATCTAACTCTAAATGAAGCCAAAAAAGAAGCAGCTTCTTTAAGAAAACAATTAAAGGAGTGGGCGCAAGCATATTATGCAAAAGATGCTCCACAAGTTGAAGATTATGTATATGACCAAAATTATAATCGGTTATTGGAATTAGAGCAGCAGTTCCCACAAATTGTTACGCCAGATTCGATTACTCAACAAGTTGGTGGAGAAATTGATAGTGAATTTACAAAAGTTGTTCATGAAGTTCCCATGCTTTCAATGGGGGATGTTTTTTCTAAAGAAGAGTTGACCGAATTTGATGCTCGTATTCAGCGCCAAGTTGGCCATGCAGTAGCCTATAATGTTGAATTAAAAATTGATGGTCTATCACTTAATCTTGAATATGTTGATGGGGAGCTTAAGCGTGCTTCTACACGAGGAAATGGATTGGTTGGTGAAGATGTGACCGCTAATGCTCGTTATATTGCCGATATTCCACAAAAGCTACCAGAAAAATTAACCATTGAAGTTCGTGGCGAGTGCTATATGGATAAAGGAGCTTTTGCGCAATTAAATCAAGAGCGAGATGAAAAAGGTGAAACAACGTTTGCTAATCCACGAAATGCGGCCGCCGGATCATTACGTCAGTTAGATGCTAAAGTTACCAAACAGCGAAATTTAAGTACATTTATTTATACTTGGGTGAACCCGCCAGCTAATATTACTAGTCAGCATCAAGCAATTACTAAATTAGATGAGCTGGGCTTTCATACAAATCAAACTGGACGCAAGCTGGATAATTTGGACCAGGTTTTTGCCTTTATTGATGAATATACGTCAAAAAGGGATAATTTGCTATATGGCATTGACGGCCTTGTTATTAAAGTCGATGATTTGAACTTACAAAATGAACTGGGAGCTACAGTTAAAATACCGCGTTGGGAGATTGCCTATAAATTTCCACCGGAAGAGCAGGAAACAGTTGTTCATGAAATTAAGTGGACAGTTGGTCGAACAGGGGTAGTAACCCCGACAGCAATTATGGATCCGGTACAGATAGCCGGGACAACAGTTTCTCATGCTGTATTACATAATGTTGATTTGCTTAAACAAAAAGATGTACGAATTGGTGATACCGTCATGTTGCATAAGGCAGGCGATATTATTCCTGAAATATCACAAGTTGTATTAGCTAAAAGACCCAAAGATGCTGTCCTATACGAAATTCCAACTAAATGTCCATCATGTAAAGAAGATTTAATTCATTTACCAGATGAGGTTGCCCTTAGGTGCGTCAACCCTTCCTGCCCAGCGCAAATTGAAGAAGGAATAACTCACTTTGCTTCACGACCAGCTATGAATATTGATGGGTTAGGCCCCAAAATTGTTGCACAATTAATTACTAATGGTTTAGTTCATAACGTAGCTGATTTGTATCATTTGCAAGCAGCTGATTTGGCTAAGCTAGACCATTTTAAAGACAAGGCGATTAGTAATTTGCTAGCAGCAATTAATAATTCTAAACATAATTCTGTAGAATTACTATTAACTGGACTAGGAATAGACCATGTTGGAGCTAAAGCTGCACGGCTAATAGCGCAAAAGTTTAAAAATATGGCAAAGATTATGCAAGCAGACGTGCAAGAGGTAGCTACAATCGATACAATAGGCATGACAATTGCTGAATCCTTAACAACATATTTTGCTCAAGAAGAAGTTAAAGAATTAGTTACTGAGCTTGAGCAAAGTGGGGTCAATATGAATTACTTAGGTCAGACAGGACCAAGTAATATTCCTGACAACTTTTTTAAGAATAGAACTGTTGTTTTGACTGGTACTTTAGTGCAATATACCCGTAGCAAATTTACTCAAAAGTTACAAGCACTTGGAGCTAAGGTAACTAGTTCAGTATCAGGTAAAACAGACTATGTTATCTATGGTAAAGATGCTGGATCAAAATACGATAAAGCACAGAAACTGGGCGTCAAATTATTGACTGAAGAAGAAGCAATTGCTCAAGTTAAATAAAGGAATAATTAAATTGAAAAAATATTTACATGCTTTAACAATTCTTGGGCTATCCCTGACTCTAACTGCTTGTGGGAATTTAAAAAACTCCAATCTAGCTAATAATGCTAAAACTGCATCCAATTCCAGTACCAAAACCTATCAGACAACAGATACAGGAAATAATGGTTATACAGTTTTATTAAAAAATGGTCGTTATGTGACAAGCCCAATCTCTGGATTAACGGCAACAGATAATGATAATTCAGTTGACACTAGAGAACTCGAACGGGGACTCGTTCAGATTTCTAAAAAAGTTTATTCAACTAATTCTTATGTTTTTCAAGAAGGGCAATATATTACTACTACAGATGCAAATGAATGGCTATCGCGTAAATCCAAAGATAATAAATTAGGACTTAATCCTGCTGAAGGTAGTAAAAAGAATTATAATCCTTATTATTTAGAAGAAATTATTGAGCAGAACTATTTAACTGGCTCGGGCTCAAACTATCATATTGGCGGTATAAGCATTGGTCTGGCCATTAATTCAATTGATTATTATCAGAAGGTTAAAGATGGACCACAATATCAAGCTACAATTTCACGGGCTAAGCAAAAAGAATTTGGTCAACATGCTGCCGAACAAATAGTGCAACGTTTACGTAAACGAAAAAATTTAAAAACTATTCCAATAACGGTTGGTCTTTTTGCTAAAGAAAGTATGGATTCACTCGTTCCAGGAAGTTACTTTTTGAGCGGGACAGTCGCTGCTAATAGTAGTAAAATAGTTAAATGGGAAAACATTACTACTCAGTCTGAGGTATTACCAACGATTGGTAATAAAAAGGCAATTAACAGTAGTGATGCATCAAGCTTTAATAGTTTTAAAGAATCAATTCAAAACTATTTTCCTAATATTAGTGGGGTAACCGCAACTTTGCGTTATGAAGATGGCAAGTTGGTACAAGAAAACATATCAATTACGACCCAGTTTTATGGTTACGAGCAGATTCAAAGTTTCACCCGCTTAGTTTTATCAACCGCAAAAAAATATTTGGCAAATGATGTTCCAATTGAAATAAAAATTGGTTCGGTAAATGATATTCAGGCACTGGTTGCTAAAGAAACGGGAGATAATAGTTATCAAGTTCATATTTATGGTGGCGAATAGGAGGTATTAGTATGAAAATTACAGAAGAGACAATTAAGCATGTCGCAGTTTTATCGCGGCTGGAAATTAATAAAAATGATATTAGTCAGGTTACTGAACAAATGAGTTCAATTATCAATATGGCTGATCAATTATCAGAAGTTAACACTGAGGGTGTTGAAGAAACTGTCCAAGTAGTTGATCGTGATACAGTATTTAGAGAAGACAAGCCTGAACACTGGCAAAGTCGCGAAGAATTAATGAGGAATGTTCCTGAACAAGCTAATGGCTTTATCAAGGTTCCAGTGATTATTAATAAGGATGAGGACGAGTAATGAATTACTTAAATGAAGATATTGACTCATTAAATGAAAAATTGGCTCAGGGGACTTTATCAGCTGATCAATTAGCACAAGATACAGTCGCCAATATTAAGCAGACCGATGATAAGTTAAATGCTTGGATTACGGTTCAGGAGGATGCTAAACCTGCTGCTGATTTAGATTTTAGCAAGAATAAGTTAGCTGGAATTCCAATTGCAATTAAAGATAATATTCTTACTAAAGATGTTAAAACGACAGCTGCTAGTCATATTTTGGATAACTACATTCCAGTCTATGATGCAACAGTTATTGAACGTTTAAAAGCTGCCCAGGCTACTTTTGTAGGGAAAACAAATATGGACGAATTTGCGATGGGTTCATCGACTGAACATTCATACTTTGGTATAACACATAACCCTTGGAATTTAGACAAAGTTCCAGGTGGTTCTTCTGGTGGTTCCGCGGTTGCTGTTGCTTCAGGACAAGTTGTTGCTGCCCTTGGATCTGATACGGGTGGTTCAATCCGGCAACCAGCTGCATTTAACGGTGTTTTTGGTATTAAACCAACTTATGGGCGTGTTTCACGTTGGGGCTTAATTGCTTTCGCATCTTCACTTGATGAAATTGGAGTAATGAGCAAGCGGGCCAAAACATCAGCCCAAGTACTTAATGTTATTGCAGGAGCTGATGAACATGACTCTACCCTTTCAACTAGAGCAGTTCCTGACTTCACTAAGTACATCGGTAAAGACATCAAAGGCATGCGGGTAGCGGTTGTTAAAGAGTACATGGATGCTGTTGATGGTGAGATGCGTGAAGTAATTCAAGAGCAGATTACTGTTTTAGAAAATGCCGGAGCAGTCGTTAATGAGGTTTCCTTACCATTAACTAAATATGTAGTTCCTGATTATTATATTATTGCTTCTAGTGAAGCTTCATCAAATCTACAAAGATTTGATGGTATTCGTTATGGCTATCGGGCAGAGGATACAAAAGATCTACTGGATGTTTATGTAAAATCACGTTCAGAAGGTTTTGGTGAAGAAGTTAAGCGCCGAATTATGCTGGGCTCATTTGCTTTATCAGCAGGTTCATATGACCGTTTCTTTAGACAGGCAGCAAAGGTTAGGACCATGATTTGTCAAGATTTTGACCGTATCTTTGCGGAAAATGATGTAATTGTTGGTCCAACAACTACTACACCGGCCTTCACTATTGGTAGTGAAATTTCTGATCCAATTAAGATGTATAACAATGACATTTTGACCATTTCGGCTAACTTAGCAGGTATTCCATCTGCTAGTGTACCAGCTGGTATGGTAGATGGAATGCCTGTTGGGTTACAAGTAATGGCTAAGCGATTTGATGAGGGAAGTATTTTCCAAGTAGCTGACTTTATTGAACAAACTAACAAGTTTTATGAAAAGACACCAACTGGAATGGGGGATTAACAGATGAATTTTAAATCAACAATTGGGTTCGAAGTACACTTCGAATTAAAAACTAATAGTAAGATTTTCTCACCTTCACCGGTTAGTTATGGTGCTAAGCCTAATACTGAAACAAATGTAATTGATTGGGCAATGCCTGGAGTTTTACCCTACGTAAATAAGGATGTTTATCGCTTAGGGATTATGGTTGCTTTAGCAACGCGCTCACATATTTTGCCAAATACTCATTTTGATCGAAAGAATTATTATTACCCTGACAGTCCCAAAGCTTACCAGATTACTCAATTTTACCAACCTTTAGCTCGTGACGGCTATGTTGAAATTGAGGTACACGGTAAAAAGAAACGGATTGGGATTCATGAAATGCATATTGAAGAAGATGCTGGTAAAAATACGCATGGGACTAATGGCTTTTCTTATGTTGATTTAAATCGGCAAGGTGTTCCGCTACTGGAAGTTGTTTCTGAACCAGAAATTGCAGATCCTGATGAAGGCTATGCTTACCTTGAAAAATTACGTAAGATTGTCCAGTTTACAGGTGCTTCTGATGTTAAGATGGAAGAAGGTTCAATGCGAGTTGATACCAATATTTCTATTCGTCCCGCTGGACAAAAAGAACTTGGAACCAAGGTTGAAATGAAGAACCTGAACTCTTTTGAACATGTACGTAAATCTTTGGCATATGAAGAAAAACGGCAAGCACAGGTCTTATTGGCAGGAGGTCGAGTACAATTATCGACACGCCGGTTTGATGAAGCAACAGGTAAGACTGTTCTGGAACGGGTTAAAGAAGGCGATGCCGATTATCGCTATTTCCCAGAACCAGATTTAGCCCCTGATCATATTAGTCAAGAGTGGATTGATGAAATTGCAGCGACATTACCACGCTCGGCCGAAGAACGTTACAGCCAATATGTCAATGAATTTGGCTTAAAGGATTACGACGCCCAAGTTCTTTTGCAAACTAAAGAAAGTTCTGATTTTTATGATAAGACAGTTGCAGCTGGGGCAGATCCACAGTTAGCTGCTAACTGGATGAATACCCAAGTAAATGGTTATTTAAATGATAATCGTGTATCTTTAGCTGATATTAAGTTAACACCTGAGAACTTGGCAGCAATGATTGAACTAATTAAGAACGGTACAATCTCTTCAAAAATTGCTAAAAAAGTTTTTGCCGAGACAATTGCTAATGGAACTGATCCTAAGAAGTACGTTGAAGACCAGGGCATGGTTCAATTATCTGATACTAGTGTGCTTGAACCAATGGTTAAAGCAGTAGTGGACAGTAATCCGCAATCAGTTGAAGACTTTAAAAATGGTAAAGATCGGGCAATTGGATACTTGGTTGGTCAAATCATGAAAAAGACACGTGGTAAGGCTAATCCTAAGGTTATCAATCAGCTTTTGAATCAAGAATTACAAAAGCGTTAAAGAGAATTTTAAAGTAATTTGAGTAATTAAGGTAGTAATTTATGACTAAAAAAGCAAGATTGATTTATAATCCTGTATCAGGTCACGAGCAGATGCCTAAAAATGTTGCTGACATTTTAAATGTATTGGAACAAGCAGGTTATGAAGCAAGCGCATTTCGAACAACACGCCAAAAGCAAAGTGCGCAAAAAGAAGCTACTCGAGCTGCAAATGCAGGCTTTGACTTAATTGTAGCGGCTGGTGGGGATGGAACAATCAATGAAGTTGTCAATGGGATTGCCTTTCTGGAAAAAAGACCACAAATGGCCATTATCCCTGCTGGCACGACTAATGACTATGCTAGAGCCTTACATATTCCGCGTGAAAGTATTAAAGATGCGGTTAAAGTAATCCTTAAACAAAAAACACGTAAAATGGATATTGGTCAGGCAACATTTGCAAATCATACTCAATATTTTGTTAATATTGCAGCCTGTGGATCATTAACTGAATTAACCTATGGTGTACCATCAGAAGTTAAGTCGGCATTAGGTTATACAGCATATTTGATAAAGGGAGCCGAGATGTTACCTCATTTGACTACAAATGAATTGCGCTTAACATATGACGATGGCGTATATGAAGGTAAACTTTCGATGCTGTTATTAGGGATGACTAATACAATCGGCGGTTTTGAGCAAATAATGCCAGATGCAGAATTAGGTGATGGATTTTTCCAATTAATTGTGGTAAAACCATCTGATCCAGTTAAATTATTAAGACTAATGGCCCTTGCCTTAAACGGTAAGCATGTAGATGATCCTGATATCATTTATACAAAAACACGAAGTTTAAAAATTGAGTTGTTTGGTCAAAGTATAGGTAAAGAACTTCCTGTTAATCTGGATGGAGAAATTGGTGCCTATTGTCCAGTTACTTTTAAAAATTTACAGAGGCGAATTGAATTTTTCGTTGGTGAATAATAATAGTTTAGTTGTTAATTATACTGATAGTTGAAAATTAAAATACACATAGCAAATTAGATATTTTAGTCTAATTGTTATGTGTATTTTTATTTTAATCGTAAAAGTTAAGCTTAGAAATTTAGTAGTTTACTAATATGTGGCGAAGAAAAATTATTTTTGTCTAGTAGAATACAGAGCAAAAAGCCTGAAATTGAAAGGTTTTAGTTGATGCAATTCCCAAATTAACTATATATATTATTTTTATTCGTATAATCAGCAGCTATTGTTTTAGAAGATGCCGCAAATGAAGCTAGGATTAAAGAAGCTAGTCTAAAGTGAATAGTCGCTTGTTACACAAGTTATTAAAAAAGTAGTCATTGTCATTGCATAACAGTTAAAGCAAGCTGCCACTACTGATATAGATGATGAAATCAAGCAAATGTAGGAGCAATACAAAAAAGAACTTAAAAATATTGTAGGTGAATAAAATTATATTTTTGTTGATAATTATCAGTAAGTTTTATATTTAAGTAATTAAGAATATAATTTTTGTAATTAAAAAACTATCGCTTCTTATAATTGAAACGATAGTTTTTTTGTCAATTTTTAATTTGCATAATCAATATCTTCTATTGGATTAACTTTGAATTCATGGTATTCAGTTTCTTTTTCCAGCTCTGGTGTCAATTTGACACATCTAATACGTTGGTTGCCGTAAGTTGAGTAATAGTAACTTTTAGATTCAGCACACATGTAAGCTGAATAACAAGTATAGTCAAAAGTATTCTCAGGGGTAACAACGATTCCGCGTGGAATACTGACAGCTTCTAATATATGGTGAGCTAAACTTACAGCAGTTAATTCATCCTTGGGTTGTTCAACATTATTTTTCATAAAGGCTGTTCTAATAAAACGTGATGGTGGTGTATAGTCACCAGGTAAGCCAAAGGTACCTGAGCCTTGACTAAACGGCTTTAATGTTTTACCCAAAAATTCAATATCTTTATGTTGTTTTGGTCTAACAGAAAGGTAATTACGTAAATTAGTTTCGTGCCAGTGATAATCGGGACTATTGGTCATCACGCCAACTGAATCTCGGATAATATGTGTACCATCTTCTTGTGTTTCAACGATAACACTTTCCCCAGTAGTATCAGAAAAGATATAGTGTAAAGGTGGGATAACCTTTAAAGCGGGGCTAGCTTCATTAACAATTGAAATTTTATTGGTAAATAATTCGGCCACGTCAGCTAATGAACTAGCTTGAGATAAAATTACAGAAATTACTTTATCGGGTGATACACCCCAAGTATTAGGCTCAGCCTGTTGTTTGTAGCTAGCATATCCTGGGAAATATAAAACAGCTCCGGTTAATCCGGCATCATTAATACCATCGCAAGTAACTGGAGAATTATCAATATCATATTGAATACTACCCATGCCAATAAATGAATGCTTACTAGTAACTTGATCTGTCGTATTATATGAAACGGCGAAAGTTTTGTCTTTAGGAACAAAAATAACTTGTTCAGCCATTTCCATCATAAAGTCCATTGTTCTAGATAAAAAATGTTTTTTATCCTTAGTTTCTAATGTAAAACTGCTACAACCTATCATGCTGTAACCTCCATTTGATTTTAAAAATATTATAAATTAACTATAATGAAAAGTATAAGAGGATGGATGACTATATTCAAGTGTTTTAAATTTAAATCGTAATGATGTAAGCTATTACTTACTATAATCTAATTATAAAAAAAGGTGCCGATCATTGCGACCAGCACCTTTTTTATTAATTGCGCCTATTACCATTACCACCAAAGATTTCTAATAAAAACATAAAAATATTAATAAAGTCAAGGTAAAGTTGCAAAGCTCCCAATATTGCTAGACCATTACTTGACAATTGGTCGCCATAATTATTGTAAATAGCTTTCATTTTATTGGCATCACTAGCAACTAAACCAGTAAAAATTATTACACCGATAAAGGAAAATAGGTAAGTGACAGCTGGATTACGTAAGAAAAGATTGACTAGCCAAGCTACCATAAAACCAAATAAAGCAGCGCTTAAATAGGAATTCCAATTAGATAAATCACGCTTAGTAAAAGTTCCAAATATAGCCATGGCAATAAAAACTGCTGCGGCAGAGATAAAGGCTGAAGTGATTTGGGTGCCGGTATAAAAGCCAGCAATTAAGGCAAATTCAAAGCCATAAATTGCAGCTAAAAAGATAAGCATAACTAAAGCTGCTGCTGGATTGCGATTAGCTTTAAAACTAATTCCTAGAGATAGACCTAAGGGAACTAATAAAATTAACCAGATGATAGTAGCAGGCAGATTCATTAGTGCAGTACTAAAAACATTCATAGTCAAATAGGCTACTAAGGCGGAAATCATAACTGCGCCGCCCATCAGGGCATACATTTTAGTCAAAAAACGATTAGTTTCTGCGATAGTATGAATTTGTCGGCGATCTGAATTAGTATCAAAAATATTCATAAAAATGTCCTTTCTGTGGCTCAAATTAGTACTAAAACTAACACATTTTAAATTTGGTGTGAAGATAATTAAGCGAAGTTAAAGCAAAGTTAAAGAATAAGTTAGCATGTTACTTTTATTCAAATTTTTAGTAAAATAGAATAGTTAACCAATTGTTTGTAAAAAAGGACAAGAACATGGAAAAAAATCAAATTATTGACTTAGAAATCACTGACTTATCGTATGAAGCGATGGGGGTAGCGCATTATGAAGGAATGACGGTCTTTGTGACCAATGCAATTCCTGGTGAAATAGTCAGAGCTAAAATATTAAAAGTTAAGAAGACCTTTGCTTTTGCCAAAATTGAAGAGCTTATTAAAGAGAGCCCTGATCGAGTAAAGATTGAACTTAATCAATGGGTGCAAACTGGGCTTGCCTCACTGGCACATATTAAATATGACAAGCAGCTCGAATTCAAGCGTAACCAAGTGGTCAATTTATTGAAAAAAGCCCATCTTGATGATGTGCAAGTTGGTTCTACTTTACCTAGTCCGGAGGAGACGGGTTACCGCAACAAAGCTCAGGTACCTGTCCGAGAAGTTGCTGGTCAACTCGAAATCGGTTTCTTTAGACGGCACTCACATGATTTGGTGCCGTTAACCAACTTTTTGACAACTGATCCTGAAATTGACCGTGTCTTAGTGGCAGTGCGTGATATTCTTCGCCAATATCGCGTTCCGGCTTATGATGAAATTCATAATCAAGGTGAAGTTAGATATCTAGATGTCCGTCGTAGTAAGGCAACAGGTGAAATGATGGTAATTCTAGTATGTTTGCATAAAGACTTTGCTCAATTACCCAAAGTTGCGACTGATATCAAAAAAATTCCTGGTGTGACTAGTTTAGTTTTAAACTATAACCCAAAGAAAACTAATGTTATTTTAGGTAAGGTGGACTACCTGATTTTTGGCAAACCTCAACTTACTGATCAAATTGGTGACGTCAAGTTTAGAATTTCACCGGAAAGTTTCTTCCAAATCAATTCATTGCAAACACCGCGGCTTTATGATTTAGCAATTAAAAAGGCTAACTTACAATCAGAAGATGCGGTTGTTGATGCTTATTCAGGGATTGGCACTATTGGCTTGACCGTAGCGAAACATGTGCGTTCGGTGCGTGGTATTGAGAGCGTCAGAGATGCAGTCAAGGATGCCAATAATAATGCAAAACTTAATGATATCCGAAATGCCAAGTATGTTACTGGTAAGGCTGAAGAAATTATGCCTAAATGGGCAGAAAAAGGAATGCAAGTTGACATTATTTTCGTTGACCCACCAAGAAAAGGCTTAACCCCAGAGTTTATTGAAGCTGCCGCTAAGACTAACCCCAAAAAAATTGTTTATATTTCGTGCAATCCAGCAACGCTAGTACGTGATCTGCAAGAATTTCAGCAGTTAGGCTATACTTTTGACCAGATTGATCCGGTGGATATGTTCCCACAAACGCCCCATGTCGAAGCAGTAACGGTGCTGGAACGAAATAAAGCCTAAAATATAAAATTACGGAATCTATCAATCAAAATTAAAAGCATACCGTTAAATCGGCTTATTTAAGTCAAGGTATGCTTTTTTGATGTTAAATAAATTAACATTATTAAAGAAAAGATAGTATATCATAGAATTTATAGTAATTAATTCTTATTTTCTTTTGTAAATATCATTTCTTTTGCGAATCTTTAGAATGCTAATCTTAGCAATGTCATCCTTAATATCAGCAATTAACCGATATTTACCAACTCGATAACGCCATAAATTATTTAACTCACCTTTTAAAGCTTTTCCCAAAAGTCTAGGATTACCAATTCCATCGATGTGTGAATCTAACCAGTTAATGATTCTATTTTGTGTTGGCTTATCAAGTTTCTTTTTAAAATCTTTGTCTGCTTTTTGATCAAAAGACCAAGTGTATTTGACTATTCTTGACTTATTTTCATAAGAATGATTAAAGGAAATGTTTTTATCGATCTTCTTATTTTTTTCTTTATTAACTTTTTTCATTAATAAAACCTTCTTTTCAGAGTTACCGAAACGAAGGTTATGGATAGCAAGAGTCATGTGTGAAACAGTCCAAAACTCAATCGTTTCGGAACTGCAGCAAACTTCCAGTAGCTGGTTGCAGTAAAAATTATTCAATTATCAAGCACGCTGGAACATCGTTAGCTTGACGATACATGCTGAATTAGAGAGATAAAATTCACAGTCGCTTAATTAATATTGATAACCGATATACTTAAATTGTGAATTGAATTACTATCTTTAATTCACGATTAGTATATTAGAAACAAAAATTTGATCTCGGACAGTTTGAGACAAAATCAGGCATTTTTTGTCCGAAAGTAGAGTGTGATTGATATGGAATTTTATGATTTTTTTGACATCATGTGGAGTTATATAGCTAATCCAGAAAATGAAGAGAGTAATAAGCAATGTCGCCCTGAATTTCTTATAAGTTTGTTTGATTTAATGATTCGTACTCCGCAAACGGAAGTTGAAGATCAAATGTCGGAGGACGGAAAACTTAATCCATTAAGTAATAAGGAATTGGATACAATTAATAAGTACTGTTCTGGAACTAGGAAAATCCCTAAAAAAGATGCAAAGAATATTTTGAAAAGAATTAATAGCGGCAAATCTTTTATTGATAGAATTGAATTTACTGCACCTGGAGCAAAGAAAAGTATTAGAAATGAACTTAGAAACAAGGGGTTTAATGTAACTTCTGCTTCTTTAGGTGAAGTATGTTTTGAAATCTTGAAAACCTTTTTGAATAAATTTAAGGATGGGGAGAACTCGGTTGCCCCCTCGGATTTATGGGACAATCAAAATACTATTACTCGGCTACAATTAGTTCAGGATGTTAACCTTAAATGCCCATTGTGCGGTCAAGAGTTGACAAAAGCTGGGGAGTATAAAGCAATTTCCAACTATGATATTGTTCATATTTTTCCTGATAACTTAGCAATAAAGGACAAATCGAAATTTTTCAAAATAAAAAGCGCACCCAAAGATTCAGATGCGTTGGATAATAAAATTCCATTGTGCTTAAATTGTGCCAATCTTTATCTAGAAAATCCGACAGTAGAGGACTATCAAAGTTTAGTTAATACAAAAAGGCGTATTAGCATTGAGAGCCATCTAGCAAAAGGCCTTAATCAGTTAACTTTAGAAGAAAATCTAACCAAAGTGATTAAGGGATTAAAGAATATCAAGCCTGATATGAATGTCATGCCCATTTCTTATGATGCACACAAAGTAGAAGAAAAAATCAGTAGTGATTATTCATTACAAGGAACTGTCAACTTCTATGTTATGGGGTATTACAACAAAATAAGAGATGAATTTTCTAATATGGCAGGAGATTCATTTTATTTTGATGATTTGGCAACAACAATGAAATTAGCGTATGTAAAATTCAAGCGTGAGAAATTAGATCAAGAAGAAATTTTTGAGCAGTTGGCTAACTGGATTCTCAAGAAAGCGAATTTAGAAAAAGAATATTCGATAGCAGTACGAATAATAGTCGCTTTCTTTGTTCAAAATTGTGAGGTGTTTGAAGTTGAAAATGCCAAGTAAAGTGACAGATTATAGGGAAAGTACGTTAGCAAATCTACCTAAGTTATTAAAGAGATTAAACAAGCGGGCTATGAATCCACAGCAACTTTTCAATGCAACAAGAAGAAACTTTGATGATGTGGGTGAGTTCGTTGAATCTTTAGATTGTTTGTTTATTTTGGGTAAGATTTATTTGGATAAAGAAACAGGTGTGATACACGGTGCTAAAACAGATTAGTTGTGACCAATTTATTGTTAATGGACGAGTTCGTGAGCCTATAAATTTTCATAATGGGTTAAATGTCGTATTAGGTGGTAAGAATGGAACTAATTCTATAGGTAAATCCACCTTCTTGATGATTTTAGATTTTGTCTTTGGCGGCGAAGACTACGTAAAAAAGGATAAGGACGTTCAAAAGAATGTTGGCCAGCATACGATAAATTTCGTTTTTGAGTTTAACGAAAAAAATTATTACTTTTCCAGATCTACTAAAGATTTCCAAAATGTTAATGTCTGTAATGAAAGTTTTGAACCATTAGCTGATAAAAAAATGACAATTAAGGAGTATCAAAAATTTTTGGCTAAGAATTATAGCTTAGATTTACCAGGTTTAACTTTTAGAAGTGCCGTTAGTCGTTTTATTCGAGTTTATAATCGGAAGACTGTCAATGAAAAAAGGCCGCTGCAAATGTTTGAGCAAGAACAAGGAAAGCAGCAAGTTTACGGTTTATTGAAATTATTTGATAAGTATTCTCCAATTAATAAAAGAGAAGAAGCAGCGGAAAAAGCTGAAGAAGCTTATACAGTATTTAAAAATGCCGGGACATATAAATATGTGCCAATAGTGGATACCAAAAAGCAATATAAAGAAAATATTAAAAGAATCGATGACCTAAAGTTACAGCTCACAAATCTAGAATCAAAAAATAAAGAAGGTACTTTGAATTTAGATGAAATGCAAGCTGAGCGTCTTAGAGATATTCGGAATAGCTTGTCTCAACTAAGAGATTTAAAAAATAGATATACGAGCAGGCTAAATGTTGTTAAAGCTAATGAACAAGCAGGTCCTAATAAGTTTAGAAGTAACTATCGAGAATTGAAGCAATTTTTCCCAGAGGTTGACCTTGATAAGATTGAGAAAATAGATAATTTCCATCATCAGGTCACCAAGTTTTTAAAGGAAGAGTTTGAAAAAAAAAGGATGCTCTTGAAGACAATATTTCAGACGTTAGTCATCGCATTAGTGAATTAGTTGCTGAAGCTAGAGAGATTAAGAATGAGCAGGCGCCTAATGTTAAAACTGCCATTCTTAACGATTATGCGGATAAAAAGGCTGACCTTAAACGATTGGAAGAGGAGAATAAGAACTACGAGACGAGAAATGAGTTAAATCAAGCTAAAAAAGATCAGAAAGAAGCATTACAAGCGACTGTAAATACACAAGTAGCTGAGGTTCAACACACGTTGAATAAAAAAATGGCTGAACTTAATGAGGAGATTTGTGGAACAGATGCATTTCAGCCACCGCATATTGAATTAAAGGCTAACAATTATTCCTTTGAAACGATTAATGATCAAGGGACTGGTACATCATTCAAGGGTCTCATTCTTTTTGACCAAGCGTGTTTAGATTTAACGAGATTACCGTTTTTTATTCATGATTCTTTGATGTTTTCAAATATTGAAGTAGATCGTAAAAATAAAATCATTGAAATGTATGGGAAAGAAACTAAGCAAGTTTTCATTTCTATTGATACCATCGATCTTCTTTCAGTAGAAGCAAGAAAGGTGATTACAGATAATACAGTTCTAAAATTAGAACGTGGTGGTAAAGAACTATTCGGGAGATCTTGGAATGAACAACAATCAAACTAAATTAAAAATTATCTATAAGATGAGTTACAAAAAATTATGGAAATTACTCATTGACAGAGGTATGCAGAAAAAGGATTTGCAAAAGCAATGCGATATTAGCGCTGCATCCATTGCTAAGCTTGGTAAGAATGCCAATGTTACTACAGATCTTTTAATGAAGATATGTTCAGGGTTAAATTGTAACCTTGCTGATATTTGTGAGACGGAACGTATCAATATAGGAGAATAAGAAATGCAAACAGATAATGAAAAATATAATGACACTGTTCAGCCCAACACTGCTTTTCTTAATGAATTAAAGGAAAAGCTGCCTGAATTCTTTACAAAAGATGGTTCTTTCGACTTAGATAAGTTTAGGAACCAACTAAAGGATAAGAACGTTAATGAGCTGAGTGAGGGTTATCAGCTAGATTTTATTGGTAAGGACTATGCGCGCCGGCAAGCTGGCGAGATGCCTCACACGGTAATTGTGCCTAATGAGAAGCAGAATCAAGGTGAAGGTAAGAACAGTAAGAACTTGTTCTTTACGGGAGATAATTTGGAAGTACTGCGACATTTGCAAACATCTTATCAAAACAAGATTGATGTGATTTACATTGATCCGCCATATAACACTGGAAGTGACGGTTTTGTTTATCCTGATTCTTTTGAATATTCCGATGATAAGTTGAAAGAGATGTTTGGCCTAGATGATGATCAAGTAGAACGTTTGAAGAGTATTCAGGGTAATTCAAGTCATTCGGCATGGTTGACATTTATGTATCCAAGATTAGTATTGGCGAAAAGATTACTTTCAGATAAAGGCATAATATTTGTATCCATAGACGATAATGAAAGTGCTGATGTAACTATGCTAATGAATTCTATTTTTGGTGAGCAGCAATTTAAGGTTCAATTTATCTGGACAAAAACGGAAACTCCTCCAGCATTATCTAATTATTCTAGAAGAACAACAGAGTATGTTTTATCATTTGAAAAAAATAGCTATGGCGAAAAGTATTACGGATCAAAATTAGAAAACTCTGATGTTCCACTTATTAATGGAAGAAATGCAGAACGTAAAGTTATTTTTCCAACTGATAGCTGTATCTTTTATAAGTATAATGATGCAACTATAACTTCTCAGCAATTTAGCAAAATAGAACTTTTAGATACTATTCAAATAGAAAAAGGAAGAAATATAGCACCTTTTACTGTCAAAGGGAGTATCAGATGGACTCAAGAGACTGTTAATGATGAGGCTAATAAGGGTACTGTATTTTTATTTAAGTCAACTGATTTAAATCCCCGCTTTTTACGAAAAGATGCAAATGGTAAGTATAGAACGCCAAACACGAATTTGAATAAAGAGCTGGGAATATTGACCAATGAGGATGGTGTTAAACGTCTAAATGAATTAAATCTCAAAAATATGTTTACTAATCCTAAACCTACAAGTTTAGTTAAATATTTAATTAATATAGTGGGGCATGAGCATCCTTATATTACTGTAATGGATTTTTTTGCTGGTTCTTCTACTACTGCTGATGCCGTGATGCAACTAAATGCCGAAGATGGTGGTCACCGAAAGTTTATTATGGTTCAACTGCCCGAAAAACCCTATCACACTAACAAAGATGGTAATGAGATACCAACCAAGGGAGGAAAAGAAGCATATGATGCTGGTTTTAAATCCATTGACCAAATTTCCCGGGAACGCATTCGTCGTGCGGCTAAAAAGATTCGCGAAGACAATGAATTAACCCTACCTGAAGATTTCGATGGCAGTTTCAAACATTATCGAGTTGTTAAACCTGTTAAGCAAACCCTTGAAGAAATTGAAGATTTTGATCCAGACAATACTAACCTCTTTACTAATATGGTGGATGGTTTCTCTAGCCAAGTATTAAATATAGATGGAGATGCTACTGGAGAAGAGACAATCTTAACTACTTGGTTAGCCAAAGATGGTTATTCTTTTGATACCAATGTTGAAGAAATTAAGTTTGGTAATTACTCAGCTCATCAAGTTGGGGATAATCGTCTCTACCTAATTAATGAAGGCTGGGGAGCAGATCAAACTAGAGAACTATTGAATCAACTGGGTACTCATCAACTGGAAGTTCAGAGTGTGGTTATCTTTGGTTATTCCTTTAACGTCGCTGAATTACGCGAACTAGAAAATGGTCTGAAGCAGTTAAACAGTAAAGTCACTTTAATCAAGAGGTACTAATGCCATGAAGATTAAACTTGAAACTTTACAACACCAAACAGACGCGCTTGCAGCAATAGATAAGGCTTTTCCTGGTATGGATACGATGAGTGCTAATCCAGATGCTAATTATATTTATGCTAATCCTTTAATTAGATATCGTTACAACGACAAAGCTAATATTGATATCAAAATGGAAACGGGTACTGGTAAGACATACGTTTATACCCGAATGATGTATGAATTACATCAAAAGTACGGTTTATTTAAGTTTGTTATCGCTGTGCCAAGTCCGAGTATTAAAGAGGGAACTCGTAACTTTATCGAAAGTGACTATACCAAGCAGCATTTTAGCGAATTTTATGAAAATACTCGCATTCAATTAAACGTCATTAATGCAGGGGATTTTAGTGCGCGTTCAGGACGACGGAACTTCCCGGCTCAGCTATCAGAGTTTGTCGAAGCAACTAGGCAGAATGCTAACCAAATTGAAGTTTTGCTGGTTAACCAGGGGATGCTGCACTCTAAGTCCATGCACCGTGATGACTATGATCAGACTTTGCTTGGGGGAGAAACTTCGCCAATTAAAGCCATTGCAGCAACGAGACCAGTTGTAATTATTGACGAGCCACAACGTTTCCCACGGGGCAAGAAGTTTTACGAAGATATTGAAGCTATGAGCCCCCAGCTGATTGTTCGTTTTGGGGCCACTTTCCCAGAAACGACCAGTGGTCGTAGTAAAAATAAAGTTACTAAGATTGATTACTATCGTGGTGAGCCCCAGTTTAACCTTGACGCAGTTGACAGCTTTAACCAAGGATTAGTCAAGGGAATTGATATTGACTATCCTGATATACCAGAAGAACAGGCTAACAATTTATATAAGGTGAAGCAAGCTAAGGCAAAGGAACTAATTATTACTAAAGGCAAGAAGGAATACTCACTTAATGTCGGAGAAAATTTAGTGGATGTTGATTCGGGGTTTGAAGGTAACATTACTTATGTTGGTGGAACAGATTGTGAATTATCTAATGGCTTAGCTCTTTCAAAGGATATGAAGTTAATTCCTGGTACTTTTGCCCAAAACTATCAGGACGAAATTATCTCACAAGCCTTGGATTGTCACTTTAAAGCCGAAGAGGAAAACTTCTTGCGCCCAAATTCAGGAGACAATGCTCCTAAAATTAAAACATTATCTTTATTCTTCATTGATAGTATTTCAAGCTTTCGTGGGGAAGCTAATGGTAAAGGCTGGTTGGTTCGTGATTTTGAAACAATTTTGATCAAGAAACTGAAAAAGTTAATTGCCCGTTATGAACTAGCGATGGATGATCGTGAAAAAGAATATCATTCATTCTTACAAGCTACCTTAAGGAGCATTCAGTCCAAGCATCAGGACGTATATGCTGGATACTTTAGTGAAGATCGTGGTAGTTCGGATGCTGACATTCAAGCCGAGGTCGAAGATATTTTGAGTAATAAGGAAAAGTTACTTAGTTTTAAGGATGAGGATGGAAACTGGTTGACTCGTCGTTTTCTGTTTTCCAAATGGACGCTCCGTGAAGGATGGGATAATCCGAATGTTTTTACGATTGCTAAGCTAAGGACTTCTGGTTCAGAGATTAGTAAGATTCAAGAAGTTGGTCGTGGATTACGCTTACCGGTTGATGAAACTGGACACCGCTTAAACCAAGATGAATGGCAAAGTCGGCTTTCATTCTTGATTGGTTATGATGAACGCGATTTCGCTCAGAAATTAGTTGGTGAAATTAACGATGATTCGCCGATTAAACTAAACCAAGAGGAACTTACGGATGACATGATTAAGCTGATTGTGCAAGTCAGACAAAAGACTGCTCCTCAATTTAATGAAGACCAGTTACTTGATGATTTAGATGAGCATAACGTAATTACCCGCTCTAATAAATTTAAAGATGATGTGAAACTCGATGGGCAAACTATGTCTGGCTACGATGCTTTGTGTCAACTTTATCCTGAACTTGAACAACAAACTAAGGTTGCTAAGGGCAAGGTTCGTGATAAGAATTCTAAGGACAATACTGTAGTTAGGCTGCGTAAGCAAAATTGGCAACAGTTGAAGAATTTATGGCTGCAGCTAGGTAAGCGGCAGATGATTAAGTTTGACCCATCAGTTAATTAGGATGCCGAAATCGTTGCTCGCAATGTTTTTAATGACAGTGACAATAAGATTTTTGTTTTACAACGCCCACAAATGGTTCATCAGGAAGTTATCACTGATAAAAATGCAGCATTTATAAGAGAAACACAGGCTGATTATAATACAGATTACCTGACCATGAACTACGGTAAGTTTCTCAAAATATTAGCTCAACAAACAGATCTCTCAGTCAATTTGCTAAATAATTTGATGATTAAGGCCATCAAGCGTCTGAGGAACAATACGAATTACATTAATGAAAAGACACTAGAGAATCTAATTCGGACTTTTAATAATCAGTTCAATAAACGTATCAAGACTTCATACAGCTATGAACCATTAAACTTTTCCGCATCAACTTCGATTTACAATGCGAAGGAACAAGAATTTGTAGATTCAGTACCAGCTAGTTTGTTAGGTGTATACCAGTCAAATTCGACTTCTGATGAGAAGTACTTGTATGATCGACCACCACTTTACTATGATAGTGCCGATCCAGAATTAAAAATTTTGAAGCGATCATATGGTCCTAGGATTAGTGTTTTTGGCAAGTTACCAAAGAAAGCTATCAAGATTCCACGATTTGATAACGGAACAACTACACCTGACTTTATTTTTAAAATTGAACATGGTTATAAGCCAATCTATTTGGTTATTGAAACCAAAGCTGAAAACATGCGTCTAGGTGATGAAGAAATTCATATTATTCAACAGAAGTACTTTGACCAGTTGAAAGAATCAGGAGTTTATTACCGAATGGCTACTAGTGAACAAGAAGTACACGATTTGATTAATAAATTAGAAAATGGGGAGCTGAGTTAGGATGATATCGCTAATTCATTTAGCTAAAGAAGGTAAATTAGAAAAAACGGGTGCCAAACCTAAACTGCCAATTAAAGTTGATGGTGTAAGCTCAGAGACTCTTGATGTCTATAAAATTCCTTTGGAGTACCTTTACTATAATGATAAAAATGGCCGAATTGCGACTGGTATTTCACAATATCAGGACGAATTGCATCCGGCAAATGATCAAGAGGATCCACAATACAACAATTTTGTTGCTAAGTTGATTGAACAAGACAATTCATCAGCACTGAAACGGACAGAAAAATCGATTCAAGAGTCAGGCCAACAGGTATATGGCTATGTCCTTGATGATGGGCGGATTATTGATGGGAATCGTCGTTTTACGGCTCTACGTGATATTCATCAATCAACCGGAAGAACAGTATATTTTGAGGCAGTTGTTTTACCATTTTCATATGACAATACTACTGAGCGGGCTAAGATTAAAAAACTAGAATTGGCCATTCAAATGGGAGTTGAGGAACGGCAAAATTATGATCCGGTTGATCTAGCGGTGGACATCTATCAAACTACTAGTGGCAATGATCCAATTATGACTCGAGCCGACTATGCAGCCGACTCTCATATGCGACTTACTGAAGTTAAGAAATACTATGATGGAGCAGTATATATGAAGAGGTTCCTGGAGTTTATTGGTGCACCTGAAAATAATTTCAATATCATCAAAGAAAGTAAAGTTTGGTCACTTTTTTATGAAATGGGTAAATCCCTTTCCAAAAACTTTGGTGATGAACCAGAATCACAGGTTCGTAAGAATGAAACCATGAATTCATATTTTGGCGTGATTCTTTATCAAATTCATGTCGGAGTTAGTGGTAATACTGCCCGTACTCATATTCGTGAATATAGTAAGAACATTGTGAATAGTGTAGATAATGAAGATTTCAACGATGATGTTGCCGATATGGTAGATGATTTATCAGATTCACTTCAAGATGAAGAGATTTGTTCGACATCGGATTTAATGCAAAGTTTAACTGACGAAAACGAAACAGTTGAGGCCCTGGGTGATACTTTTGATACTTATATGCGGAATGCCCGTAACAGTGAATCTGTCGATAAGTTTATCCGTAATATCAAGCAAAATGTTAAATACTATCATGATTTAAATGAGGATGGTGGCTTAATTGGAAGTTTGCGTTATAACGAAGTGAGTGAAGATCAGTTAAAAGAATTACAAAAGTATATGCGTGATTTAAATCAATTAAGTAAGGAGCTTTTTAGTAAGTATGGTGATGAAATCAGATAGTCCAATTATCATCAAAAATGATGAAGACCTGTTTCAATTAATAGATGATACTCACCGTACTCTAGAAACCAAGACGGCTCAGCGTGGGTTAGCAATTTTTGCTCCTTATTTTAAAGATCCTAATCAACGAACCTTTAAAAAAGATTTGACTTACGTCCAGCTGCTGGAGTTAGTAAAGAAACTTAATCGACGTTTGCAACGTAAAGGATTGCCAGAGGTTAAAACTAGTAATAAGTTCGATCAATTTGTACAACAGCGCCAGTACTATATTAAAGAACAAGGTCAGGCAGGCTTAACTATTAAAGATGATGATCCTCGTTGGCTGCATGAGTTCGAAAACTTCAAAAAAGTAGTTAACCAGGAAATTACGCGGCCACTAAAGCTAGAGCAAGAAAAAGCTAGTTTCTTCATGACCATCATGAAACGAGCGGCTAATTTTTCAGTACCTGGTGCTGGTAAAACCGCTATGATGTATGGAACTTTTGCTTATTTGTCTAGTCCTCAAGTAAATGAAGTCGATAAGCTCCTAGTAGTATCTCCTTTAAATGCCTTCGCGGCTTGGCGGACAGAATTTCAAGAAGTTTTTGGGCCTAAGCGAGAACTTCACTATTTTAATATGCGGGATAAAAAGTATAATAATAATCTCGGCGCAATTAAGCATGATTGGATTCAGGCTGATGTGATTGCCATCAATTATGAATCATTGCAAAGTAAGTTAAACATTATTAATGACTTATTGGATGCCAAAACAATGTTAGTCTTTGATGAGGTTCACCGGGTAAAAGGTGTCGGTGGTCAACGTGCAAAAGCTGCATTGAGTTTAAGTCAAGCTCCGCACTATCGCTATGTTTTGACGGGGACACCAATTCCGAATGGATTTAGGGATATCTACAATTTTTTGCATTTAATGTACCCTGATGAATATTCTTCGTTCTTTGCTTGGGACTTAACGACCCTGAACACTATTGACCCAGAGGACGTGAATAAGAAGCTAGCGCCATTTTTTTGGCGGACCACCAAGGAAGATTTACATGTTCCCAAGTCTGATCCAGATATTATCAAAGAAGTGGCTCCATCTAAAAATCAGGAGTTATTGGCACAAGAAATTTACGAAAATGAAAATGGAACACTGGCAACCTTCATCAGACTACTACAGGCTTCAACTAATCCAGAATTGCTTAGTACTAATATCAACTATAAAGAATTAGGACTTGTTGATGCTGACTCAGGCGTTTGGGATAAGCAGGCTATCACAATTGAAAAAGAAAATATTAGTAGCGGTGAAGCATACAAGAAGTATGATCTAACCAAGATAGAAGCGCCTAAGTTTGAAATGGGTATTGACTTGATTGATAAATTAGTCAGTCAAGGAAAGAAAGTACTGGTCTGGGGAATGTTTGTCGGCACTATGCAAAAGATTACTGATACTCTTAATAGTATGGGCATCAAAACCACTTTAATTTATGGTGCAACTCCTAAGCAGGACCGTGAAGGACTGATTAACAATTTTCGGACGGGAGATGCACAGGTACTAGTTTCAAATCCTAATACTTTAGGTGAATCAATTTCTCTTCACCAGACGGTACATGATGCGATTTACTTTGAATACAACTTCAATCTAACTTTTATGTTGCAGTCGCGAGATCGAATTAATCGGCTAGGATTACCAGCGGACCAATACACTCGATATTATTATTTGATGACTAAAGGTGATGTTGCTCATATGAGCTTCATTGATAATACGGTTTATAAAAAATTGAAAGATAAAGAAAAAATTATGCTTGATGCCATTGATGGCCAATTACTTGTGCCAGAATATACCGATGATTATCTGCAAGAAGTTAAAGACATAGTTATGGGTAGGTATAAGTAGGAAGATAAGTAATTATGAAACTATTGTTCCATCTACTTAATACAACTAAAAACAAATTACAAGAACTATTAAATATATGGTAAACAAAGATATAAGGCTTGAAAACTTGCAGAAGCAGATAATTGATATGTGATGAAGCGGTTTATTGTGTTAAAACATTTTACGAATGGAAAAATAGCTCTAAAGTTACTTTAATGGAATTTTGATGAATTTCATCAAGTAAGTTTAGGATTTAAGCTATAATACTTTCGACAAGTGTCTTAGTTGGATTTTGATTTTAATATTTTCACATAAATACTTTCAAATTTTGTAATTTTATAGATACCAGTCATATCAAATTAATGCTTTTGGCTAATGTGCAATGGGTAAAATTAGCTAGTAGCATGTTTAAATAGTAACGGTACTGAAACTGACAAAAATAATTTAAGTATAGAAAGTTATCTGGCAAAAGAGCTTAGTTTTTAATTTGTAACAAAATTCTATGGTAAAATTCAGCTGTTGCAGTGTTATTTGATTTTTTTAACCTCATTAAATGTATGGGTGAGAATAAAAAAATTAATGTTTTTAATAATGTATAAGCAATAGAGGAAAGGATATATAGATGGCTAACAAACAAATTGACATTGAAAATGTAACAATGAGAGAAGTCTTAATTGCCATTAAACGTTTGGGAGGTCAAGCTACCAGAAAAGAAATTAGAGCAGATATTCGTGATAACTCTACTGTGATTTCTGAAAATGAAGTAGATAAAACAAGAGTTTCTCAAAAGACTGGTGTCCGTTATAGTCCATTTGCTTATACACTTAATTATGCAGTTAAATATTTGCTTACTACAGGTTACTTGCTTGATGCTGATAATCATCAAGTTGAGTTATCAGCAAAAGGACGTAGTGTCAATTTGGCAACTTTTACTGCCGAAAAAGACGTTCGACCATTTTTGGAAGATAATAGTTCAAAAGATTTAAAGACCAAAAACTTAGCTGAGATTGTGTCAACTAAGTTTTCAACTGATAGGGAGGTAGTCGAGGACCAGTGGCGGCAAGACTTGCTTTTGGCTTTGATACAAATGAATCCATCAAAATTTGAACTCTTTTGTCGAGGTCTCTTGACTAAAATGGGTATTGATGTCGATGATACAATTGGCGTTAGTTATGTTGCTGATGGCGGTTTAGATGGCTTTGGTTATGTACGTTCAGATGATTACCGAACTACTCGAGTTGCCCTGCAAGCTAAACGCTGGCAAGGAAATGTTCCAGCACCAGAGATTGATAAATTTCGCGGAGCAATGGATAAGTATAACGCGGAATTTGGTATTTTTATTACAACAGCAGATTTTACCCGGGGTGCAGTGAAAGCCGCAAGGCAGGGTACGAGAATGATTACTTTGATTAATGGGGACGAAATTTGTAATTTGGTTGCCCAATATCATTATTATGTTGAACCAGTAACGACTTATCGTTTAAAAAGTTTTTATACTGATCAGAACTAGTACGTTTGCACAGTTAAACGGTTAATAAGAAGATAAGTGATTTAATTTGGTTATGATAATCTTTATTAACTTTTTAAAAAAACTTGTTGTTCCATTACTGGAGACAGCAAGTTTTTTGGTATGGTTAATAAATTTAATAAGTAAAAAGATCGAGCCACTTCTATGATAAAATATAGAAATTAAAAGATATAAATCCATAGGAGATGAGGTAGCTAGCTAGCGATTTAACTGAAAATATGATAATTAAGAGCATTTTGTTTCAATGGCAAGATTAGGTAGACAAGTGACTAAAATAAAATTAACCAGTTGAATATTTATTTCTTATGGCTAAGTAACGATTAGAAATACTTTTTTATTTAAGCATTATTTTAAAGAGGCTTCAAATTAACTACAAGAACTAAAGGAAACAGATTAATGGTAAAAAAGATAAGCGAATTAGGTATTGAAAACAAATTATGGCAAACTGCAGATGCTTTGCGTGGCAGCATGGATTCATCTGAATATCGCAATGTAGTTTTAGGATTGATTTTTCTAAAATATATCTCAGATTCATTTGAAACTAAACATCAAGAACTTTTGAAGTCTGATTATCCAGAAAAGGCTGAGGATCCAACAGAATATAAAGTTGCAAATGTTTTTTGGGTACCAAAGCAAGCACGTTGGGATGTAATTCAAAAAGCAGCTAATACACCGCAACTTGGTAAAGTAATTGATCGAGCGATGCGCGAAATCGAAAAAAATAATACCTCACTTCGGGGGATTTTGAGTAAGGAGTATGCTTCACCGGATTTAGATAAAAGTCGCTTAGGTGAGGTTGTCGAATTGATTTCTGACATTAGTTTAGGCTGTGCCAGAGCGATGCGCTCTGATGTGTTGGGGCGTGTCTATGAATATTTTTTAATTAAATTTGCCGCTCAAGAAGGAAAAAAGGGCGGAGAATTTTATACTCCTCGTTCAATTGTACGCACCTTAGTGGAACTGATTGAGCCATTCAAAGGCAAGATTTATGATCCTTGTTGTGGATCAGGAGGAATGTTTGTGCAATCTGATAAATTTGTTGTAGAGCATCAAGGAGATGTTTCTGATTTATCAGTTTATGGCGAAGAATCCAATCCTACTACTTGGAAATTAGCTAAGATGAATCTAGCCATTCGAGGAATTGATAATAATCTTGGTCCACACCAAGGGGATACCTTTACCAATGACTTTCATAAAAATGAAAAGTTTGACTTTGTTTTAGCTAATCCGCCGTTTAATGTGAAAAATTGGAATGGTGAAAAGCTGATAGATGATCCACGGTGGAAATATGGAATGCCCCCAATTGGTAATGCCAATTATGCTTGGATTGAGCACATAATTAGTAAACTTGCTCCGGACGGGAAAGCGGGCTTTGTCTTAGCTAATGGAGCATTGTCAACTTCAACTAAAGAAGAGTATGAAATTCGTAAAGCTTTACTTGAGGACGATAAAATTGATGCAATTGTAGCTTTGCCTGATAAGATGTTTTATTCAACTAGCATTGCTGTATCGCTTTGGTTTGTAGATATGGATAAGCAATCGAGCGATGAGCGCAATCGTAAGAATGAAACTTTATTTATTGATGCACGTAATCTAGGCGAAATGGTTGACCGTAAGCATCGTCGCTTCTCTAAGGAAGATATCAATAAGCTAGCGATGACCTATCATGCTTATCGTGGAACTATCAACGAGCAATATAAAGATATTGCTGGTTTTTGTAAGGCAGTCAAATTATCTGAAATTGCGCAGAATGATTATGTTTTAATTCCAAGTCGTTATGTAGGAATAGCCAAGCAAGCCAAAGTCGGTGAGTCATATGAAGCACGAATGGCTAAACTTACTAGTGACCTTAAAGAACAATTTGCTAAAAGTGATAAGTTGCAAAATGATGTTCGACAAGTGCTGAAAGGTCTGGGTTATGAAATATAGATCTATTGGTGAAATATGCACAAAAATAACTGATTATGTGGCAAATGGTAGTTTTAAATCTTTAAAAGAAAATGTTATTTATACAGATGAATCGCAGGGCTATGCAGTTTTGATCAGGCTCACTGATTATAGAAATAATTTTAAAGGACCATTTCAGTATATAAATAAAGCTGGTTATCAATTTTTAAAGAAAACGAAACTTTATGGCGGAGAAATTATTATTTCTAATGTTGGTACTCATTTAGGTACCACCTTTAAAGCTCCGCAACTTGATAAGCCGATGTCTTTGGGACCGAATGCAATTGTAATCGATACCAAGTATAATAATGATTACTATTATTACTTCCTATCTAGTCCCAGCGGCCAGGAATTAATGAAAACAATTGTTTCTGGTAGTGCACAGCCCAAGTTTAATAAAACTGCTTTTAAGCGTTTATTAGTTCCAGTTCCTCCATTAGAAGAACAGGAACGGATTGCTAATATATTTTTGCAAATTGATAAAAAAATCGCACTTAATGTACAAATAAATGAAAACTTACTTGCTCTAGCAGAAACTATTTTTAAAAAGTATTTCCCCAATGTGAACTCTGGTAACGAAAAGATTGGCTCATATATAGCTAATTTTGATAAATTCAGGCGACCAATTGCTAATCGGAAGCGTCTAGCAATACAAGGTAAATATCGCTATATTGGTGCAGCAGCTGTCAATGATTATATTGATAAATATAATTTTGATGGCATTTATTTATTATTAGGTGAAGATGGGTCAGTAGAAGACAAGGATGGTTATCCAGTCTTACAATATGTTTTTGGGAAATTTTGGCCTAATAATCATGTTCATGTTCTTCAAGGTAAACATGTTTCGACGGAATGGTTATATTTATTCTTTAGGCAAAAAAAGGTATCAACGATTATCACTGGTGCAGTGCAACAAAAAATATCGCAAAAAAATCTCAATTCATTAACCGTTAAGATACCAGCCAAAGATGAATTGGTAAAATTTGATCAAATTATTCAACCTTTATTTACAAAAATTAGAGCAAATGAAACTGAAAATATGGAACTGGCTGAAATAAAGCAAGTCTTATTCAGTCAGTTTTTCGATAATCATAGAGAAGTACGGTAGAAGAGGTATTTAAATAAATTTATTAAGTTTTTTTTATGAAATCCGGTTTAGTATTTTTTTCTTAATTTATAGTTTAATATAGTTTTTGTATCCGCTAGCTAGCGCTAAAATTAATAATTATATTCTTACTTGGATAAACATTACTAATATTTGTAAATGTTTGTCTCAAGCTGAACTAAGACGATTGTCAACAATGATGATTTATTAAACTATTGAGCATGAGTCATTTTTATAAGCTATTCTTATATTTGATAAAAATTGACTAGAAAAGGGATAGATTTTAGGCCAATTTCATTACAATTGTTTATTAAATTTGCTACTGCGGATAGTACCACTAATCTAAGTTCATCGATCGTATGAACGGATAATTAAGTTTCATATTAGTAGTTGCATTTGGAGGTGCAATTACTTTGCCAGCGGAATTTTCTGTTAAATACCTGGATGTAGTTGGGATTCTATTATAAGTAAATTTAAAGCTTGCCCCAATTTTTATTGACAAGATATGTATAGGATGCTAAATTAAAAGTTAATTAAATATGATTTAAAAAGGCAATTACCTGATAAATTAGTAATGAAAGTGTTAGTAGAAGTTTTAAATACTATGGGCGCTACTTGTATTAGTGTTAACTAATTATCTTAGTTGGTATTTACTAATTTATAGTGGTGCAGTGCAATCAATTGTTAGATAATTAACCGGGCTTTATTACGGAAGTAATAGATAAATTTAAAAGTGGTAACATGAAGCACTTGTCCTTGTATTGGGATAAGTGCTTTTTTATAAAGGGAGTTTTTAAGATGACGCAAACAGTTTTTTTTAATTTTAATTTGTTTAATGGTGAAGATGAAGAAGTAAAACCCAATAGTTATTTATTAGTTGATGATGATACAGGTAAAATTATTAAAGTAGGGTCTAATACACCACCCAAAGCTGATCAGATGGTTGATTTGACTGGTCAATATGTAATTCCAGGTTTGATTAACTGCCATACTCATATCATTATGGATCCCCGGACACCAGATGGTGATAGTTCAGCAAATGTTGTTGAAGCAACTGTTAGAGCAGTTAAGCATTTGCATGAGCTATTAAAGTCAGGTGTAACCTATATTCGTGAATGTGGCAGTACGTATGATATCGATATTGCCCTTAATAACTTAATAAAGAGGGGAGAATTGATTAATGTACCAGAAATTTTACCTTCAGGTCGTCCATATTCAATGACTGGTGGCCACGGCGACATGCCTAATTTTGGTCACTTGGTTGATTCTCCTGATGAAATGCGTAAGGCTGTTCGTCAAGGCATTAAAAAAGGTGCTAGAACAATTAAAGTAATGGCAACTGGTGGGGTAATGACTGAAAATGACTTTATGGATGACCCCCAGCTTAGTGAAAGTGAAATTCATGCTGCTGTTGAAGAAGCACATCACAAAGGGTTTACCGTTGCTGCTCACGCTGAGGGTAATCCTGGAATTATGAATGCTATAAGAGCAGGTGTTGATAGTATTGAGCATGGTTTTTATGTTAACGATGAAGAAATAGAACTGATGCTTAAAAAGGGTACATATTTAACACCAACAATTGTTGGTGCTTGGGCATTTATTGCATATGCTCCCGGTAAAATTCCAGAATGGGAAATGGCGAAAATTGCCTCTGCTTGGAAAGATTTACGGCAAAATATTACCCACGCTAAAAATGCTGGTGTACCAATAACATTGGGAACGGATGCTGGAACGCCATTTAATGATTTTAAGATGACGCCGCAAGAGCTACCTTTGTTAGTTGAACAAGGCTTTACCAATTTTGAAGCTTTACAAACTAGTCGAAATTCTGCTAAGTTAATGAAAATTGATGATGAATATGGTTCATTAGTAGCCGGTAAATTTGCCGATTTCTTGGTTTTAAAGAAAAATCCTCTTGCTGAAATTACAGCTGTTACCCAAGTTGATAAAGCTGTTTATAAGAAAGGTAAAAAAGCTTATTAATATTAAAAAGGTAAAAAGAAGCTTCTATGACTATAAGGAGAACGAATAATGAAGGCTTTATTATACAATATGACGCCTGAACAGCAGGTATATGTAGATAAATGGAATCAAAACCATATTGAGGATGAATTGCAAACTACAGTTAAAAAACTTGATGCTGAAACTGTTGAACTTGCAAAAGGGTTTGACGTGGTTAGTGTCTTACAAATTTTTGATATTAATGAAGAAGCGGTTTATCGTAAACTTGCTTCTTATGGTATTAAGCAAATTGCCTTGCGGTCAGTTGGCTATAATATTATTAATTGGGAATTTGCACATAAGTATAATCTAATTATTACTAATACGCCAGCTTATTCTCCTCGAGCAGTAGCTGAAAATACCCTTACTTCTGCTATGTATCTGTTGAGAAAATGGGGTCCAATTTTTAAAAATGAATACAAAGATTTAAATTTTGTGCGTAGTGAAGATTTGATTAGTGATGAAATTTATAATCAAACTATTGGCATTATTGGTGTTGGTCGAATTGGTGGGGCAGTTGCTGAATTGTTTCATGCCTTAGGCGCTAAAGTAATCGCCTATGATATTGTGGAAAATCCTGCTAATGAAGCTTTTCTTGATTACACTGACTTTGAAACCGTCATTAAAGAAGCTGATATTTTAACCTTGCACACACCATTTGAACCCGGGATGGATAATATGATTGGGGCTGCTGAATTTAAGCAAATGAAAAGTACAGCCTATATTATAAATGCAGCTAGAGGGCCTCTAATTGATACTCAAGCTTTAATTACAGCATTAAAAAATAGAGAAATTGCAGGTGCTTCTCTTGATGTGATGACTGGTGAAGAAAATATCGTAATGAAAAAATTTACTAATATTGCCGAATTACCTGCGGACTACCAAGAACTAGCAAAAATGCCTAATGTTGTTTTTACTCCTCATTCCGCATATTATACTAAAACTTCGGTTAAAAATATGATTGAACAAAGTATGACTGACGTCAAGCGGGTATTGAACGGACAAAAACCGATTTATTTGGTAGAAGAATAAACTTAATTAATGACTGTTTTAAAACAGTCATTTTTAGTTATTAGCGAATTTATTTCTGGAAATTATACAAAAAATATTGATATGATAGACTAGTAGGATGAGAACAAGACATTTATAACCTGTAAACAATAACTTTTTTGTTAAGTAGACATAGAATATGGACAAGTTAAAATAATAATGAAAACAGAAATTCAATCAACCTTGGCTAGATTAGGCTTTAATCAACCAACGTTAATTCAAACAAAAACAAGAGAGGCAATTTTAAGTGGTGAAAGTTGTATTGCATTAGCTAAGACCGGAACGGGCAAAACTTTAGCTTATGCAATACCTAGTTTAGAAAAAGTTAAAGTAGGTGAAGCAAATAGTCTAGTAATTTTTGCTCCGACAACTGAATTAGCTGTACAAATTCGGCATGCAATTAATCCATTTCTTGATGAGTTGAACTTAAAGGGAATTAGTTTGGTCGGCGCTGGAAATCGTAAACGCCAGGAAGATAATTTAAAGAAAAAGCACCCAGAAGTAATTGTGGCTACTCCTGGGCGATTTTTTGATTTTTTTTCAAGTGGTCGTATTAAAGTCAATCAGATTAGCACCTTGGTAATAGATGAAGCTGATGATATTTTGGAATTTAGTAAAATGGAATTACTTAGTTCTCTAGGACAAAACTTACGTTCTGATGCCCAGATTTTATTATTTGGCGCAACAGAATCAGAAATTACGCGTCAAGCTGACGAGCTGTTTGCACGCAACTTTGTTTTAATTGATGTTCGTCCAGACCAGAAAACAACGGTAAAAAACTATTTTTTGCAAGTTGATAATACGCACAAACTAGATTTTATTCAGCGTTTAGTAAGGCTTAATAATTTTAAGGGAATTTTGTTTTTTGACTCTAATCAAACAATGATGCGATTTGCGGGGATTTTAGCCCATACTAAAACTAAATTTGATCTTTTGGCAAATGAATTCAGTAAACAAAAAAGAGCAGAAGCCCTACACAATTTTAAAGTAGGCCACCTAAAATTATTATTGGCAACTGATTTAGCAGCACGTGGCTTGGACTTAACGGGAGTTACTTATGTTATTAATTTTGATATTCCTAGTGAAGCTAATACATATTTGCACCGGGCTGGACGTACAGGCAGGATGGGGGCTAATGGATATGTTGTCACTTTAGGGGATGATCATGATTTTCGTGACTTAAAAAATTTACTAGTTAATTTTGTTGAACTTGAGCGTGTTTATTTTGGCAAAAATCGTTTATCTCAAAAATTACCTATTAAAAAAGCAATCGCTGAAGAGAAAGAAGTTACTGAGACTGCTAATAAAAAGCGAAAAAGCAATAAAAAGCGACATCGTAAAAATAAGGGTTATCATCCACATTATTTAAAAAAGAAGGACCAAAAATGAGTCGATTAGTAGCTTGGTTAGAAGATTATATTTTGCCCTTGGCTAACAAGTTAGGACAAGCCCATTGGTTAGTTGCCTTAAGGGATGCATTTATCTCAATAATGCCGATCACGATAGCCGGATCGCTTGCTGTGTTAATCAGAAGTTTAATTATGGTAGCAAGAGATGACTTAGGTTGGACAACTTTTGCCTGGGTAATGCAGCCGCTTACCTTAATCAGTAATGTGGTATGGCGTGGTACTTTTGCCTTATTTGCGATGTTTTTGGCAATGTCTTTAGGTTTTCATTTGGCTAAAAGCATCGAGGTTGATCCCATTGCTGGTGCTATTGTTTCTTTATCGTCTTTGGCCATGAGTATTGCTAATTTAACCAAACTTAGTGTTAATGGTAAGGTTGTCTCAATCCACCAAGCATTTAACATTTCACAATTTTCAACGACGGGTATCTTTACTGCAATTTTGTTTGGCACAATTGGGGTTTCAATTTTTGCGCTTTGTTGTAAGGCACGGCTAACTTTACATTTATCAACTACTTTGCCCTATGCTGAACAAAAAGCATTTGACTCTTTAATTCCTGCTATTATTGCAATTTTTAGTGTCGGGTTGATTAACTTTGTCTTTCAAACAATTACTGGTACCTATTTTGGCAACTGGCTATTAGCCACTTTACAAGTACCCTTAGTTAAGATGGGACAAGGATTTGGTATGGTAATGCTAGTTACTTTATTAGTGCAAATCTTTGGCTTTTTCGGTATTAATGGACTAAGCGTTTGGGCACCAATTTTAGACTCAATCTGGTTAACGGCTCAGAATGTTAATGTAACAGCGGTTAGAACAGGACATGATGTACCCTTTCTTTGGGTGCGTGGTTCTTTTGATGCTTTTGCTTGGTTTGGCGGAACTGGTGGCACCCTTATGTTAATTGTATCTATTTTGCTCTTTTCTAAACGGAGTGACTATCGCACTATTGCCAAAGTGGCTTTAGCACCAGGCATTTTTAATATTAATGAACCCATTGTTCTCGGCTTACCGGTTGTACTTAATCCCATTTACTTTATTCCATTTATAGTTGCGCCATTGGTGAATGTGGCATTTTCATATTGGGTGAGTGCCTTAGGTCTAGTTAATCCTGTTCAAGTGGCAGTACCAAGTATTATGCCACCAATTATTGGACCATTCTTGGCGTGTAATTATGATTGGCGTGCAATTATCCTATGTCTTATTAATATGGTAATTGCTCTGGCCATCTGGACACCATTTGTAATTGCGGCTGATAAAATTGCTGAAGCTAGTACGTCGCGTTCATATTATATTAGACAATATTAATGTAAAAAAAGTTGGCTTTTATCATTCAAATTTGGTAAAGTTAACTATGCATGACCCTGTAGTTCATCTGGATAGAACAATGGTCTCCTAAACCGTAGAGGTGAGTTCGAATCTCACCGGGGTCATTAATTTAGGACTATAAAGCTTGGTATATCAGTGCTTTTAGCTGATGATGTTAGCCAGTATTTTAATTAATTAAGCTGTTTAATGATTTTATTTTTATGACAAAGCTTATATATTAGTTCAAAAAAAGGCTTCAACTTTTAGTTGAAGCCTTTTTTGTAGCTAATTTATAAAAGATAAATTTTAGCCTTTGTCTTTGGGGCTATCATTGCCATATGAATTTTTAAGATTAATTTGACCATTTTTCTTTTGACTAATTAACTCGCCCTTATTTTTTTGCGCTAATTGTTTGCCAAAGGCTAACGCATCTTCTTTGCGATCAAAGACTTTACGAGCTCGTTCAGCGCCTTCAACTTTAACGGCCCATTGCTCGCCATGGGTAGTAACCCAAACATTTTTACCATTTTTTTCTTCACTCATTGTGTTTACCTCTTTTCTATTTATTTAGACACTATTAATTATACAGCATATTTTAGAAAGCGTTATCATTTTTGCGTTGGATAAATTGTAGCCAGAGGTGACTCTAAAATAATTACCATTAAAATAGCGGCTATTATAAATCCTATTGTAGCAATTAAAAATAGCTTTTTTCGTTGGTAGCTATTTTTTTGCCGGTCAAAGCTAAAAACAAGACTAAAGCTAGAGACAATGATTAAAATACTGGTGAAAAGTAGTAAAGTAAAGCTATAGTTCATCGGTTTCCTCATAATTAAAACGATTATAGTAATTAAAACATAAAAACTTGTTTTTTGGCAGTTAAGTTATTACTATTAAAACGGAGGTTTTTATGACTAAAATAAAAGTAATGATGGTTTTCGGCACAAGACCGGAAGCAATTAAAATGGCACCGCTAGTACTGAAATTACAAGCCGATGATCGCTTTGATGAAATCACTGTAGTTAGTGCACAACATCGAGAAATGCTTGATCAGGTACTTACCATTTTTAATATTCAGCCGGACTATGATTTTAATATCATGAAAAAGAATCAATCATTAGAAGAAATCACTGCAAAAGTAATGCTTGATCTTGCTAATGTGATTAAAAAAGAAGAACCAGACCTTGTTTTAGTACATGGCGATACTACAACTAGTTTTGCGGCTAGTCTTGCTAGCTTTTATGAGCAGTGTCCAATTGGTCATGTAGAAGCTGGTCTTAGAACTTGGAATAAGTATTCGCCATTTCCTGAAGAAATGAACCGCCAAATGACAGATGATTTAGCTGACTTATATTTTGCGCCAACTAAAACAAGTAAGGCCAACTTACTACAAGAAAATCACCAACTAGAGCGAATTTTTGTTACCGGTAATACAGCAATCGATGCACTTGAACAGACAGTTCAATCAAACTACCATCATGATGTGCTGGACTTAATTCAACCAGGTAATCGGATTATTTTGGTAACAATGCATCGGCGTGAAAATCAAGGCCAACCAATGAGACGAGTCTTCAAAGCAATGAAACAGATTGTTGCTGAACATGATGATGTAGAAATTATTTATCCAGTTCATCTTTCACCTAAAGTTCAAGAAGTTGCTTATGAAATTCTGGGTAATGATTCTCGGATACACTTAATTGCTCCTTTGGATGTCGTCGATTTTCATAATTTAGCTAAAAGAAGTTATTTTATTATGACGGATTCAGGCGGTGTACAAGAAGAAGCGCCAGCACTGAATAAGCCCGTATTAGTTTTAAGAGACACCACTGAGCGTCCTGAGGGAGTTAAAGCTGGTACATTGAAATTAGTTGGTACGCAACAAGCTGATGTTCGTTCAGCAATGCGTGAACTACTTGATAATAAAGATATTTATTTGCAAATGGCTAATGCCCAAAATCCTTATGGTGATGGTCATGCTTCTGAGCGAATTATGGAAGATATTGCTTATTATTTTGCTGATGGTCAAAAGCAACGACCAGCCGATTTTGAATAAAAAAATAAGTCACAATTGTGACTTATTTTTTTTACTATTTTTTTGCTTGATGTGACTTGATTTTTCTTTTAGCTCGTTCAATCATTGTTGATTCTTGGGCTTGAAATACGGAACGAGTGGTTAAATAATTAAAAATACCAACTAATACCTGATCAATAATTTTAACCCAAAGCGCGTTTAGTCCGAGCCAAGAAAGCCCAACTAGCATAATTAAGCTATCAGGAATAAGACTAATAATGCGGTAGGTAAAAAAGACAATTAACTTTTGCCAAGTGGAGTGTTTTTGATCAACATTATTAATAAAAACTGCTTTTTGATTAAACACAAACGAAGCTAAGTTGGAAATAATAAACGCAATTGTATTAGAAATTAAAACGGCACTGTGCCACCATTTATGCAGGATCATAAAAACCACGGTATTGATTAATGCTGCAATAAATCCAAAAATCATGTAAACCACAAGATTGCGATGCTTTGTAACTACTTTTTGTGCTAAATGATGAATTTTAGGATCAGTAATTGAATTAAATCTGTCAGTATTTATTTTTTTATCCTTAATCATTTAATTGGTCAGCCATTTCTTTTGCCGCATTTTCAATTTTAGAAATTGCTTCATCATCAGGTGCGTTTTCAATGGTAACTGGTTTAGTAATTTCCTTAGCTCCTACTTGTTTAAACATTTTTTCAAAATCAAAAACATTTTCGCAAAAATGGTCAGCATAAACCAGATCACCGCTACCCATTACAGCAAAATATTTTCCAGTTAAGTTTAATTCTTTTAACTGCTCGTAAAAATCTGATATTTCATCGGTCATTGTACCTTCACCATAGGTATAAGTGACAAATATGCATAAATCACTGCTTAAATAATCGCTGGCATCAGTGAATTCAGCTTCGCTGGTTTCCACATCAAAACCATAATCTTGTAACTCTTCTTCTAAGATATCGGCTATATCTGCATCATTGCCAGTCATACTGGCATAAACAATTCTTGCCTTCATATTTTTTCATGCCTTTCACATATTTTCTATCATAGTATTATACATAATTTTGAACACTTAACGAAACTCTTTAGTAAACTTTTAAAAAACGCTATAATGTAAATAAATATCATTTTTTATAGAGGAGAAGTTAACTTTGATTACTATTAAATCCATTCGAGAATTAAAGGGGATGCAGGCGTCAGGACGTTTATTAGCGTCAATGTTTGAGTCTTTACGGGATGTAATTCAACCAGGAATAACAACCTGGGCAATTGAAGAATTTTGCCAAGAATTTGTAAACAGTCGTGGCGGTCGCCTATCTGAACAAGGCTTTGAAGGTTATAAGTATGGCACCTGTATTTCAGTAAATGATCAAATCGCCCATGCAACTCCGCGTCGAGATACGGTTTTACAAAATGGTGACTTAGTTAAAGTTGATGTAACGTGCAATTTAAATGGTTTTGAAACGGATTCATGTACAACCTATGCTGTTGGTGAAGTTTCAGAAGCTGACCGTGACTTGATGGAAGTTACAAAAAAGTCAATGTATTTAGGAATTGATCAAGCTGTTTTAGGTAACCGCATTGGGGATATTGGTGCAGCCATTCAGCATTATGTAGAAGATGAGCACAATTATGGTGATGTGAAAGAATTAGTTGGTCATGGTATTCAGCCTAGTATTCATGAAGATCCTGAAGTTCCTCATTGGGGTAAAGCAGGCCATGGTTTGCGCCTTCGCGAGGGTATGACCATTACCTGTGAACCAATGGTAGAAGCTGGTGGAGATTGGCGGATTATTCAAAAGACAGTTGATGATCCAAATGATGATTGGGTATTTTATGCTACACCAGACGGTTCTAAATCGGCTCAATTTGAGCATACTTTTGTAATTACGGCAGATGGTCCTAAAATTTTAACACTGCAAAAGCCATATGACGGGTTGGAAAAATATTTACCTCACTTTGATGAAATGGATGACTAAGGTGAATGGGTAAAAAAGTTGTAACAATTAGCCAACGGTTAGCTTTGTATTATAAAATAATCTCACTTAAGTTTACGCAAGGTGAGGTATTAACTAGCGCAATTTCTATGGCCTATTATGTTTTATTTTCAATATTTCCTTTAATTATTATTATTGGAAACATCTTGCCATTACTTCACATTGACACTGCACCAATCGCTAGCTATTTGAAACTGATTTTTCCTGATCGAATTGCTGGGTTTATTATGCCAATTATTAATTCGCTTTTAAAAAGTAACTCAACTGGTTACATTTCTTTTGGTATTATATTAGCATTGTGGTCAGTTTCTTCCTTGGTTAATGCGATTCGAATTGGAATGAATCGTATTTATGGTGTACGAAAAGTTGAGTTACAACAAAATTGGCCGATTGCAGTGTGGACAAGATCAATTACAATAATTTTAACTAATTTGATGATTATTAGCTTTAGCTTGCTTAGTTTAACTTTTATTTTTGGTCAACAAATATTAGAGTTTTTACGACCAATCTTTGCAATTTCAGTAGGCGAGTTGGAGAAGATATTTAATTTCCGCTATCCAGTCGTAATTATTACGATGGTTAGTAGTTTGTATTATTTAAATTATTTTTTACCCAATATTAAACTTAAAAAAAGAGTTATTTGGCCAGGAGTTTTTACAACTTTGCTAGGTTGGTTGAGTTTATCCTGGCTTTTTAGTTATTATTTACATCATTTTCATATTAGCTGGGAAAATTATGGTATTATCGGTACTTTTATTATTTTCATGTTATGGTTAAATCTCTGTTCAATTCTTTTTCTAATTGGTACTTGCGTGAATGCAGCAGTAGTATCGCTTAATTATGGCGAAGTGCAATATTCTGTGGGACATTTAGCCGAATATATTCAAAAAAAACGGCACCATTAATTACTGGAATCGAATAGTTGAATCTGATATATTAAGCACTGAAAGAATGTAAAAGAAAGTGTATAAGGTATGAAAGTAAGGAAAGCCATTATTCCGGCAGCTGGTCTTGGTACGCGGTTTATGCCTGTTACCAAAGCAATGCCCAAAGAAATGTTACCAATTGTCGATAAACCTACAATTCAGTTTATTGTTGAGGAAGCAAAAAATTCTGGAATTGAAGATATTTTAATTGTCACTGGAAAAAATAAGCGAACAATTGAAGATCATTTTGATTCTAATCCTGAATTAGAGCAAAATTTACAAGAAAAGGGCAAAACCGGGCTATTGAAGATGTCACAAGAGATAACTCACTTGGGTATCAATATTTATTATACGCGGCAACCGTATCCTGCTGGCTTAGGTGATGCAATAGCTCGAGGGCGCAGCTTTGTGGGCGATGAACCCTTCGTTGTAATGCTTGGTGATGACTTGATGATGGACGAGGTTCCACTAACAAAGCAATTGATTAACTGTTACAATGAGACGCATGCATCGACCATCGCGGTGATGCCGGTACCACATGAAGAAGTCTCTAAATATGGGGTAATTGAACCAGCCAATGAGATTATGCCGGGGTTAATTAACGTTAAGTCTTTCGTAGAAAAACCGGCTATCGATAAGGCGCCAAGCGATTATGCAATTATTGGACGCTATTTATTAACACCTGAAATTTTTTCAATTTTAGCTAAGCAAAAGCCAGATAAAGGCGGAGAAATCCAATTGACTGATGCCATTGATACCATGAATAAGACGCAACGCGTGTTTGCCCATGTCTTTAAGGGGACGCGCCACGATGTTGGTAATAAAGAAAGTTATCTTGAAACTTCGGTTGAGTATGGATTGAATCATGCGGAAACTAAAGATGCCTTGCGGAAATATATTATTAATTTAGGTCAAAAACTTCAAGCTGAAGAGCAAAAGAGTAAGTAATAATGCGTATTAAATTGAAGCCACTGTTAAGTGACTTCTTTTTTGTGTAAATTTTTCTAAATGTCAGTTTAATTACTATTAATCGTTTCTAAAATTAAGTAATATCGAATTGAATAATTTTATACTGGGGGACAGACTTGATGAAAGATATTTTCATTGTTGCGGCTAAGAGAACACCTTTTGGTCGTTACCGCGGATTATTTGCGCAAGAAAGCGCAGTAGACTTGGGTACTATTGCTTTACGTGAAACACTAAAAAGTATCGGGTTAAAAGCTACTGAGCTGGATGCTCTTTTTATGGGTAACGTGTTAAGTGCAGGTTTAGGACAAAATATGGCCCGTCAAGTATCTTTAAAGGCTGGAATGAGCCAAAAAAGTACAAGCGTTACAATAAATGATGTTTGTGGTTCAAGTTTAAAAGCTCTGCGCCTTGCCCAAGGGCAAATGGAGTTAGGTGACTTTGATTTAGTGGCCGTTGGCGGCTCTGAAAGTATGACTAATGCGGTATATTATGCTAAAGATAAGCATGATTCAAACTTGCAAAGTGAAATGCTTAATAATGGACTAACTGATGCTTTTTCGGGCCTGCATATGGGCCTTACAGCGGAAAAGGTAGCAGATAAGTACAACGTTTTGCGTTCAGAAATGGATGAATATAGTCTTAATTCACATCAAAAGGCAACTAGGGCAGTAAAAAATGGTTATTTTGAGAACGAAATAATCAAAATTACTCATGGCAAAGAGGTAATTGATTGGGATGAAAATATTCGTGCAGATACTAGTATGGATGCTTTAAATAAATTAAAACCAGTATTTAAAGAACATGGGCAAATAACAGCTGGTAATGCTTCACCATTAAGTGATGGTGCTAGTATAGTAATTTTAGCCACTCAAGAAAAAGTTAAAGAATTAAATTTGCAACCACTAGCACGTCTAGGAGCATATACCGAAGCTGGTATGGACCCGGCTTATATGGGCTTTGCACCTTATTTTGCAGTTAAAAAATTATTAGATATATCTAAGCGTCAAATTGCTGATTATGATGTAATTGAAGTTAATGAGGCGTTTGCTGCTCCAAGTATAGCATTGGCTAGAGCCCTATCAATTCCAATGGATAAACTAAATATATTTGGTGGTGCTATTGCCATAGGGCATCCTTTGGCAGCAACAGGAACTAGGCTAGTTGCTACTGCAATTAATGAATTGCAACACGTTACTGGTAAAACAGCCTTGGTCACACTTTGTATTGGTGGTGGTCAAGCAATTGCTTATGAAATAAATAGAGATTTTTAAATGAAGTTTTATGAATTAACTCCGGAAAAAAGGCGCTTATGGCTTAAACAACAAGGGATTGAACTAGATGAGATTGATCAGCAAACTTTACATGCACTTAATCAGTTGAGTGAGAATGTTGTAGGACAATTAAGTTTGCCAGTTGGTTTGGTCAAAAATTTACGGGTTAATGATCATAGCTACTTGGTTCCATTGGTAACTGAAGAGCCTTCAGTAGTTGCGGCTGCTAATCATGGCGCTAGTCTATTTGCTCAAAGTGGTGGTGTCACAGCAAGAAGTTTTCGAAATGGTATTTATGGTCAGATTGTTTTAGAAATTTCTGAAGCTTTTATCATTGATAATTTAAAAAACGATCTACCTAACTTAATTGCTAAGACTAATAAGCAGTTTGCTAGTCTAGTTAAGCATGGTGGTGGAGTTAAGGAGGTTAAAATTAAGCGGCAAAATACTCTGCTTTACCTAAGAGTATTAATTAATCCAGCAGAAGCTATGGGTGCTAATCGGGCAAACTCAATTTTGGAGTATATGGCTAGCGAGTTAGCTAATTACAGTGGTATTAAGAAAAAATTGTTTGCAATTTTATCAAATTACCCCAGTCAATTAACTTCTTGCAAGGCAAAATTGCATGTCAGTCTAGTTGGCGGGGCAGAAGTCGCAAGTCGAATAGCTTTGTTAAGCCAAATTGGACAAACGGACCCGTATCGAGCCGTGACTAATAATAAAGGAATTATGAATGGAATTGATGGTGTCCTTTTAGCAAGTGGTAATGATACTAGAGCTGTTGAAGCAGCTTGTGGTGTATGGGCTAGCCGTCAGGGAACTTATCGCAGCTTAAGTAGTTGGCAAGTTGAAGGTGAAAACTTATTAGGTCAATTAACCGTTCCTTTAGCGCTTGGAACCGTGGGCGGATCAATTAATTCCCGAAAAGATGTCCAGCAAAATTATCGTATTTTGGGGCAAGGAATAACTAGTCAAGTTTTAGCTAATATAATTGCTGCAGTTGGCTTAGCCAATAATTTAGCTGCTTTACTGGCAATTGCTACAACAGGTATTCAAGCAGGACATATGAAGTTGCAGGCTAGAAATGTTATTGCTAATCTTGTTGCTAGCCCGCAGGAAAAAAGGGATGTTCTAGCCTTAATGACTAAGCAACATTTATATTCGCAAACAGACGCACAAAAATTTTTGAAACAATTAAGAGAGGAAAAATAATGCAGGTCGGAATTGATCAAATTGGTTTTTATACACCAAACAAATATGTAGATATGTTAGATTTGGCACATGCTCGAGGAGTAGAGCCCAATAAATATTTAATTGGCATTGGTCAGAGTAAGATGAGTGTAGCCGATCAATCGCAAGATGCTGTTTCAATGGGGATTAACGCAACTTTAAGTTATATTAATAAAGTGGATCTCGAACAAGTTGGTTTACTTATTATGGGTACGGAAAGTGGCGTTGACCAATCTAAATCAGCTTCACTCTTTGTTAAAAGTGCTTTAAAGTTGCCTCCCGAGGTGCGAACTTTTGAAATTAAGGAGGCATGTTTTGGGATGACTGCTGGCATTATGGTTGCGCGTGACTATGTTCGTTTACATCCTGAACATAGCGCAATTGTGATTGGTAGTGATATTGCGCGGTATGGTTTAAAAACGGGTGGTGAAGTGACTCAAGGTGCTGGTAGTGTTAGTGTATTGATTAAGGCCAATCCGCGTATACTTGCGTTAACTAGTGGTCATAGTGCTTATAGTGCTGATATTAATGATTTTTGGCGCCCAAATAATTCAGCAGTTGCCTTAGTTGATGGTAAATATTCTACTGAGGTTTATTTAGATTTCTTTCAGCGGACTTTTCAAGCATATAAGTCTAAGCAGAAAATGACAACGGCTGATTTTACAGCAATTTTATATCATTTACCTTTTGTTAAAATGGGCTTGAAGGCGAATCAACTAGCAGTGGCAGAGCAAGATGCAAAAACGAAAAAGCGTTTGGAAGAAAACTTTACCGCCTCTACTTTATATAGTAAGCAGGTTGGTAATATTTATACTGCCTCACTTTATTTAGGCTTATTGAGTTTATTAGAAGATGGCAAACTATCAGCTGCAGACACAATTGGACTATTTTCTTATGGCTCTGGGGCAATGGGTGAGTTCTATGCCGGAAAAGTAATGGCTAATTATGAGCAAGCTTTGAATAAGGTGGCCGATGAGAAAATGATTGCGCGTAGACAACAACTAACTATTGCTGATTATGAGCAAATTTTTAAGCAAGCTTTACAATTCCCAGCGGATAATATTGAATTAAGCAGTGATGAAGCTCCTGGATATTGGTATTTTGCCGGTACTAAAAATCATGTTCGTCAATATCAACGTAAATAATTTGAGAGGATCAATTCGATCCTCTTTTTTGGTGAATAACAACTGGAAAAAATTCATAAAAGAATTGCATTAAGTAAAATTTTTAATGACGGTCTTATTGAAGATAAATTGCATTTTTTTCTGGCATAATTTGGACACCATATAAAGTAAATTTTTGCTCATTTAGTAGCACATAAAGCGGAATACTTAAGCCGTGTAAATTTTTAACTAGGTAAATGACTTTGGCCTTTGTCATTGGCAATTTCCCGGGATATAACAGACCTGCGCTACTAGTAATTTTTAACTGCGCAAGTGGGTAAGCTTGGTTATCAATACTAAAAAATAATTTGGTTTGTTGATTTAAATCGGCAGTCAATTGTAATAAATCAGTTAATCTCATAAATTTCATCCTATACAAACTAAAAATGTTATACTATTGAATATTGTATTAAGAAAAGGTGGCTTCACATTGAAACGAATAAAACACAAAAAGTTGTGGCTATCATTGAGCGCAGTTATTTTGCTGGTTTTTGTTATCTTCATTGGAGCAGGATGCTATTTCTTCAAAATGGCATGTGTTCCTGGACCTAAGAGTTTTTTGAGTTCTTCGAGCAATAAACTCAAAAAATCTGATCCCCTATATAAAGAAAAGCTGTGGTTTAAAAAAATTAATAAACAAAAATGGTATATTAATTCTGCTGATAATCGTTATCAGTTAGATGCTAATTATATCCCTAAGTCTGGTTCAAACAAAACCGTAATTGTTTTACCAGGTTATATGGATACTAAAGAAGACATGGGTGAGTACGATGCTCTTTTTCACGAGTTAGGCTACAATACTTTAACACCTGATCCTCGTTCACAGGGTAAGAGTGAAGGAAAGTATATTGGCTATGGTTGGCCCGAAAAAGATGATATTAAAAAATGGATTGACTTAGTTCTGGAAAAAAACGGTGCTAAGCAACAAATTGTGGTTTATGGTTTGAGTATGGGAGCAGCCACTGCAATGATGGTTAGTGGATTAAAATTACCGCACCAAGTCAGAGCCTTTATTGAAGATTGCGGCTATACCAGTGTTAAGGATGAAATTGAGCATGAGGCACAAGTTCTTTATAATATGCCAGCATTTCCGCGCTTTCCATTAGTTGAAATCTTGAGTGGTATTAATAGAATTAAGGTTGGGTATTTTATGAATGATGGCTCAAGTGTTAACCAATTACATAAAAATCAACGTCCAATGTTATTTATTCATGGTGATCGTGATACATTTGTTCCTACTAAAATGGTTTATACTAATTACTCTGCAACTAGAGGTCCTAAAAAGTTGTGGGTAACTCCTAATTCTAAGCATGCAAAGTCTTTTGCTGATCATCCTAAGCTTTATCGGCAAAAGATTGGTGATTTTTTGTCGCGGTATGTGAAGTAATTATTGACGGATAAAAAGAGTTGACACAGTTTGAATGATTGGACCATAAATTTTAATAATTACTAGTCTAAGGCTTGATGTTGATTTTTAATCGATATTAAGCCTTTTAGTCGGCTCAAGTGAAACAGCCAACCGGCCGCAAAACAATTTGCTATCAATTTAAGTTTAATTATAGCAAATATTGCATAACCTAATTTTTTCATTTGCAGTCCGCTTTGCTGGTAAAAGTTTTGAAAAACAAAATCGCTCAGGATACAGTTTTCGCTAATTTTTAGCATTAACAAGCAAATTGACAATAAATACTTTACCTGCTGGCGGCTTCTCTAGACCCAGTTAAAACATTAAGCAAAGTTGTTTTGCCGGCACCACTATTGGTCTGCTTCGAGGTTGCAGTTAATGCTTTCGAATATATTTTTTTCTTGATTATGCAAAGGTCCGCGTAAAAATAGACAAAAAACTTATGGTTTTAAAAGCAATTTACGTGTAAAAATTATAGCCTGCCCCAGTAAAATGGCTGACAAGAGTTTAAATTAGCTTTTAAATGTATATTTGAACAAAAAAGCACACAAAAATACGACCTCCGAAATTATTTTAATTCCGAGGGTCGTATCAAAACATTGCAATCACCTTTTTTGTTTTGAATGTGAATAAAACGGGAACTAGTCTTATTTGCAACTACACGCTAAATCACTTAATAAATTTATCCACCGAAAAGTGACATTATTCCTACCCCAAAAACATGTCTATAATCATTACCACTCAATTATTCCTAATGCTATAAACCAAATGAGTGCAATTATGATGCCATTTGTTTGTTGTCTTTTTATTCTCACGTTTTCAGTCTCTGCCTTATTAGCATTAATGTCTCCAATTAAACTTGCAAACAACATACTTATTTCCCAGATTATAAGACTTATAAAAGATCTCATGCTATGCTCGAGAAGTAATGCCTGTAAGGGAAAAAGAAAGAAAATACAATTTACACAAGTGGTTTGATAATTACCATATAATTTTTTAAGTAGTTTCATATAATTATCATAAAGCCTTATAAATGTTTAACTAACATTAGCAAACCGCATTGCCCACAGTATGCATAAGTGTCTTATAACCATATCGGAAAACCGCACCTGCCAATGGAGAACCCAGTGCCGAATCGGTACCCATAAAAACAGTTCCTAGGGCATCACCAGTATATTTAAAAGTATTACTGCACAACTTTCTATCCTTCTTTTTTCTTAAGAGCGGATTTTCATAGGAAAAGTCTTCTGGATCGTTTTGTGCAACTTCATTGACTTTATTTAATTCAGCTTGTACTTCCTCAACCGTAAGCTTAAGATTAGAACGGTTTAAGGAATTAGCTAAATATGACTTGTCTACAATTTTTACCTGATAGATGTCCGAAGAATTTACATAAACACTTAGTGATCCATTTAATGCAACTTTAAGATTTCCTGGCTCACCTTTTGACAATTGGTTATTTGTCTGAGTAACTTGAGCAGGATTTGTTGTTGCTGTTAATGCAATCATAGTTACTAATTTTTTCATACTATAGCCTCCTGATAATATACATTAAATTTTTGCAAATTATTGTGCAATTTAATGTAAATAATATATTTACCATAATTTTATTATAAACTTTTTTAAAAAATATAATTTTGTAACCAGCATATTTGCTATAAGTTAGCAAATATGCTAGTTTGAATTAATAACTACTTATTAGTCTAGGAATTTTTTTAGCTCTTGACTAAGCTCAGTCATATCCGTCAGAGCAAAACTTTTTATAACAACATAGCAGTACTTTAAATAGCGTTCATCAGATTTTTCATAATAATACACTAGTCCAGTAAAAAAAGATAATAGTGATTTATATAAATAAACCTCGGGCAGCGGCTCTATTTCTATATTTTTAGTACTGTTAAGAAAAAAATTGCCTTTTCATATTTTTTCTCATTAATACAAGCAAATAAAATATTAATCTTTATGCCTAAAATAATTTTTTTAATAGCAATTGAATTATTGTTAGCAAACAATGCTATTGCATACTTACCAATATCAATATTATCATCTAAGTTGTAGATAAACATAAAATTATAGTATAATCCAAGAGTTTCAAATTCAAGACTATTCATACTCAAAATACGTCCTTTTATTTTTTGAATGTCTTTATTTCCTATACTGAGTGCGTCCCCTTTAATATTGCTTAAATATATTTTTATTAATAGTAAATAATCATCTTTATTTGGAAGATAACTTTTAGAAATGATTTCATATAGCTTAGCTAATTTATCTTTTTCCCTTTCGTAAAATAATTCTTTGATTATAAAATAAAGTTTTTGTTCCCAATTTTTAATTAATTGATCGTTTGAATTCAATTTATTAAAAAAGTCTACTACTGATACTTTATTAAAATGAAGTAAGTCTATTAAGTCTTCTGCTGAAATTCTATTTAGTCCCTTCTCCACTCGAGCATAAAAAGAAGAACTAATTACGTTTCCTGCCCATGCTTTCTTTGTTTTTTCTGCCATTTCCATAACTACCTAATCTTTTTGATGTAAGCTTAATTATAATATAATATTACTATACATGTATAAATATGATTATATACAATGAAGTTAAAAAAAGTAACATACTTTTTTGTTTATTTGTTAAGTTTAAGCTTTCTACGACCAACACTTGTAAATGCAGAAATGGATACCGCATCAGTATCTTCAAATAATATAAAAGCCATTATTGATTATCAAAATAAAACTTATTCTAAATCAGTTGCTGGTTTCAAAAAAATATCTCCCCAAAAAATAAAGGCCAAAAAATATGCTTATCTTTTTTGGGGAAAGAAATCTTGCCCATTCTGTCGTGCATTTGTTCCTAAACTTGCTGAAATTAGTCAAAAACGTCACATAGAAATTTATTATATTGACACAACAAATACCGATACAGCCCCCATACTTAAAAAAATGCGTAAACATTTTAAAGTAACAGGTGTACCTTGTCTTACAAAGATCAAAACTTACAAATCTTTTAAAACACTGAATCATGCTAAGACAAGTCTTTCTAAATTTTTAACAATTTAACCCAAGATTACCTTTTCGATAAAATCACCCAAATTACCATTAAAATTTTTCCTTGGTATTTCATGCGGAGTATCGAGATAATCACCGGTAAAATACCAACCATGGATCACATTTTTTCCATCATCGATATACATTATTGCGCCATACCGACTTTTAGCTCCCTTACTCTTGTCGTAAAACATTCTATAACGTCCAGTTAGGTTGTTTTCATGCCAGTCAAACCAATTCCCATTAGAGCTCTGCTATATAGTTTTAATGTCGTATAAGCTCTCCTTTATTATTTAATTGATTTTACAAAAGTGATTTGTCAATCATCAAACTTCTGGATGATTTTATAAACACCATCATTGTATCTGCCTATGGCCCCATCTATAAAGTTTAGATCAGTTGTTTTACAATGATAATCACCATTGTTTAAAAAGTTCCAATGTATGGCTTTACCAACGGCCAAAAAACAAAAATGAGTTAAAAACCTATTCGAAATTCGTTCTCAATATTCATCAAATATACAAAGAGCAATATATTTCACGTTTGCTAGCAACCATTACGTCATCACTCATGGTTTTACCAAAAAGATGAAAAAAGCACCAGTAAGGGAAATTAATAAAGCCAAGGCACGTTGTGATAATTACAAAGGAGAAAATGACAATGAGTAAAATTGACAACTACATTAGCAAAAGAAGCCAGGACAGTTCTGAATTTGCCCAGGCTGTAACACAGTCCAATATCAACCTTGAGGTTGCAGTTTAAGTTAAGAAACTACATGATAGTCTAGGCTTAACGCAAAGGGAATTTGCTAATCTGGTAAACAAGCCGCAATCAACAATTGCAAAAATTGAAAATGGCTCATTTAACGCCTCCACTATGTTGCTGAGCGAAATTGCTCAAGCGGCCAATAGAAAAGTAAAAATTGAATTCACGCATGCTTAATTTTATATTGAATCTAAAGGAAAAAGTAAATTTATAGCTTTTTCTACTATCTCTTAAAGCAGTTAGTTCAATAGAGCCCACCCTATTATTCATATTAAAATTCGTGTTATACCTATTTTGGTTACAGTTCATTAGCAAAATGTAAAGTAGACCAATTGTTCTGTGACAAAATGTCGGGGGCAAATAATAAACGTCTAATATCAAACAAATAAAATTATAAAAACATGTGTAAAAAATAAAATGAATGTTATAATTTCAATAGTAAAGCGCTATCATTATGAAAAAACATAAATCATAACAGAAAGAAGGCCTATTTAATGTCAAAAAAATTAACCACTGCTCTTGCAACTAGTGATACATCAGCTCCATATGAATGGCATCACATAGATAGTGGAGATTGGCTGTTTGGCGTTTATGGAACAAAAGTGCAATCAACATATAAACATAGTAGTCGGAATCATACTGCAGCGGCTAAAAATGCCAATGGCGATGGTAGACGTAGACGCGATTATGCCCGTGCAGGATCAACCGCCTTTTCAAAGGTTAATGTAGCTATCAAAGGAAATAAATTTAGAGGATAATTTTATGAAAAAAATATTATCATTTAGCATGATACTCTTTTTAACTTTTTCTGGAATATTGATCATAAGTTCTTCGATTAACAGCTATTTCAACCAAGTACTGTATTATCAGCAAAAAGAGGTAGCATTACAATTACGAGACAATGCAGATTATTCAAGCTTAGTTAATCAGCTTCAAAAAGTAGCAACAGGAACTACCAGTGTATCCCAGTATTTTTTTACTGGGCAAAATGACTTGATTATTTATAGTGCTAATACAAACTTACCCATCAAAAGAGGAACCGCTTCTAGCAGTGACGTTACAAATTATAAAAAAACAGGGTCTGCGTTACTGCTTCCTAACTCGCAATACAAAGTTAAATTATATCCATTTAACAAGATAAAAAATTTGGGGTTAAATAATGTCTTTTATGTAAGTGGAAATGTTGCTAAAATTACCAGAATAATGCGTCACTTTGGTATAGTTAAAATAAAATCGGAAGTTAACGAAACTGCTCCTGAAAATAATAATAGAATAAATTTTATTACACTAGCGCTTCTCACAGGAATAGTATCATTAATTTCGTTAATGTTTGTTATTATAAAAGAACGACAAGCTGTTATATTACGAAAATTTTTTGGTTACCGACTTATTAATAATGTATATCAATCTTTTCGAAGTATAGCAGTTGCAATAGTAATTGCAATAATTATTAGTGTAATATTACTAATTGTTTATGCAGCCTATAACAATATGTTGATTTACTATAAAACATTTGTGTCATCATTATCAGTATTTTATGCCAGTTACTTATTTTTAATAATTTTGATTTATGGTGCTGCAAAAAGTATACAAGCAAAGTCTCAAATAACTTCATTTAATTGGGCCAGAGGTTCATTAATGGTTACAGCTGCTAGTGCGATAGGATTTATAGTCTGCATTTTACTTGTTAGTATTAAGATTCCAGAAATTCATCAAGATTTTTTATATTATCAAAAACAAATAAAGAGTCTTAACTCCTGGATATCGACCAAAAATATATATCAAACGAATGTAACTAATCAGTTGGATCGAACTGAAGATCGAACTGAAGTGACTTACGACATTAGTGCGAAAGATTTGTGGCAACGACTTAAAAAACAACATAAAACTTTTGTTGTTTTTTCTGATAACCTATTAGGTACTTATGGTGTAACTAGACGTGGTTCAACTAAGCGGCTAGTTCCGTGGTACAAAATTAATTCTGATAATAAGTCGGTACAAGATTACATAATTCTTCCTTCTGGCCGAGCTATTACTGCAGACATAAATTATTTAAAACTGTCTAAAACAAAGTTAGTAAGTGGAGCCAAGATAGCTGAGTTACAACCAACACTATTTACAAAGATTTTAATAGTACCAGAAAAATATAAAAAGTTTGAATCCCGGATTCGTTCTAATTATTTATCTGAATTTCTGTTTCAATTGAATACTGATTTTAAAGATTGGCGTCATAGAGAACATACTCCAAAATTCACCCGTAAAAATTTAAAAATAAAGATAGTTTATGCTAAAAACGGACAAAATTATTTTACTTATAATCCTAACTCTGGCGATAATTTATCATCTAATATGGTTAGAGATCCAATCATAAGACTATTTGATAACTATCAGAATAGCCTTAGTTATGGCAACCTATTTACTTTGAATGGAGGTTTCTTCTTTTTTAATAAGCATGTTGGCCAAGCCTATGATCAAATAAAACCGCAACTTATTGAAAGTAGAATGGGAAGTACTATAAATTATGTAACCTCTATCTATACGCAAAAGGCACAACTTGTTCAACAAACTCAAAAAGATGTAAGTATGACATTAACTCAATTGATCCTGTTTAGTGTTATTTCTTTTGTTTTGCTTTCTGTGTTAATAAGTCAATATTATATGTTACGTGAAAGAGAAATTATAGTTAAGCGTTTAATGGGCTATCCAATTTATAAGATTATTTTTAACTTTATAATTTTTATTGTTAGTATTTTTGTAATCTCTAGTATAATTTCTGTTTATCTAGCACATGCAATAGATTGGTTAAGCCTGGTAATATCAGGGTTACTTTGTGTTGCAGCTATAGCATTATCATTTATTATAATTATATATGATATACATAATAGAAATAGAACAATGGGGAGTGATTCGTGAATGATAATTGTAAAAGAAGTATCAAAATATTATAACAGCACACCAGTATTGCAAAACATCAATTTAGAAATACCACAGGGTTCTTTTTGTAGTATTTCGGGGGAAAGTGGGGCTGGAAAAACAACATTTTTAAAAATTGTTGCTGGAATAGAAAAGCCCACTTCTGGACAGATTATTTTAGATAATATCGAATTAAGAAAAATTAGTTATCCAGATTTATGGGGAAAGCGCTTCTCGTTTGTATTTCAAAATTATTTTTTGCTAGACGATAAAACTGTTAAGGATAACTTAAAGTTAGCAAAAAGAAAAATCAGTGAAAACGAAATGCTAAAAGTGTTATCTCGTGTTGGTTTGCAATCAGAATTATTAAATCAATCAGTATTTAAATTGAGTGGCGGTGAAAAGCAAAGAGTGGGTATTGCGAGAGCAATTATTAAGCCGTTTGATGTACTTATTGCTGATGAACCGACAGGCAATCTTGATTACCAAAATGCTCAAGCCGTGACTAAAATTTTTAAAGATATACAATCATATAATAAAACAATTATAGTGGTTTCACATGACGATAATTTTCAAAAAGTTGCAGATCAAAAACTCTATCTTAAAGATTATAAATTAATATCTGAATGAAACACTTATTGTTTTGCCCAATGTATTGTAGAATATAAAAATAAGTATTAGGTATTTACGTGGCTAAAAGAGTCTATGCCATGCGTTAGAATTAGCGCTGGCTTTTACCTCATTTATTATTGTCTTGTTGACTTATATCGACAATCATAAGTAAATAAAAAGACCGTTCCAACATAATTTTGACAGATTATATTGGGATGGCCTTTTTGATTAAAGCATAATTTGCCAACCGCTCTCAAAACAATTGGCTATGAATTTAAGCTAACAATGTGCAGTATTCTAAATGATAGCGGTCCTTTAGTTTTGGGGTTAATCTTACTTAAAAAATCAATCTTGCAATCTTGGCATCTCATTCTTAGTGATATAGTCAATAACCTTGACATACTGACCCTTGTGGCGGATTACTATGTATTGCCGACTTGGATCATTTCCACTAACATATTTTATCTTATACGGCAATTTTTTGCCTGACTTGTCAATCGCCTGTACATTGTAATATTTTTGTGTATGCTTAGGCACCTTGGCATAATCAGTTTCCATCCTAATCATTGGATTAAGATAGTCAGTGTATTGGTTATGAATTAGTAACAGGGCAGCACATAAAATAGTAACAACAATAATTGTAAGACCTAATTTTTTCATTTGTATACCTCTTTGTTGGTAATCGTTATTTTCTTATTGGCAATTTTAATTACATAGTCACATTGCTGCCAAACTGCTGGGTCATGCGTTGCAATTACCACTGTTGCAGTTGGATCAAATCCAGTCAGCAGGGTCTTTAAGACTATCTGACCATTATCTGCATCAAGTGAACCAGTTGGTTCATCAGCGAAAAGCTCTTTCGGCTCTTTTAAAATTACTCGTGCTAATGCTACCCGTTGCTGTTCTCCACCACTTAGCGTGTAAATTTTTTGCTTCAATGGTATACTGGCCAATCCAACCTGACTTAAAGCAGCCTTCATTTTGGCATCGGCCTCTGTTTTAGCCAATTTTTGATTGGCTAATCCAAGGCGCAAATTCTGTCTAACCGTTTCCGTATCAATTAAAGCAAAGTTTTGAAAAACAAACCCGCAATCTTCACGATACAGTTTTCGTTGATTTTTAGCATTAACAAGCAAATCGTCAATAAATACTTTACCCGCTGTCGGCTCCTCTAACCCACTTAAAACATTAAGAAAAGTTGTTTTGCCAGCACCACTATTGCCCACTATGGCATAACTCTTGCCTGCTTCGAGGTTGCAGTTAATGTTTTCGAATATAGTTTTTTCTTTAAATTTTTTGGTAAGATGTTCTACTTTAATCATTTTATGACTCCTAATTCCCGTGATTAAGGGTAATCAATAAATTGTGCTGCGCACGCCAATAAGTTAATAAGATAACGCCGGCCTCTAGTAACAGGTAAACGTAGACAACCGGCATTAAGGATAGGTAGTGCAACCTGGTTAAACTTAGGGCAGTTACCAAGAAGTCTAGTCCTAAGTTAGTTAGCAAGAATCTTCCCATCAAATGAGCATTCGACCTACCAAACACTCGATAAATTGCTATCTTGCGCCGCTGACTCTGCAAAAAGGTCGTACTAACAAACACAATAATAAAGATTAGCTGCAGTAGCGATAACATAGTTGTAATGGTTAAAATGAGCAATTGTCGATTGACATTTCTCTGATATTCAGCTATTCGTGCTCGTTTACTTGTAATACCAATAACATACGGCATTAGACCCAGTTGCTTAACTTTTTTTCTAAGAAGCTTTAAATTAGAAAACTGGATTGTTCCTTGACTAATGGTTGATGAATAAAAAGAATCAGATAAAAACTTGTTGTTCACAACTATAATCAAGGGGTTCATCGAGAGCGATGACGTAATTTCGTAACCAACTGTGTAATTAAAAATATTCTGTCCGTTGGCGATAGGTACAACTTGAATAGCTGGTAGCTTTTTTTTCTGCTTTTGATAGTAATTAGGTAAAGTCTGTTGAAATTTAAGGAAGTTTCTTAGCTGCTTCTTAGCCTGTTTTACTTGGTCTAACCGGTTATATGGGATTAATAGTAAAACTTTGTTAGCAGTAAGCCTAGTAGGATTAAAATTAAGCTCACTATTCTTAATAAAATTACTATTGGCAATAATCACATTGCCATTTTCAGGCTCAGTATCACGCATTGCTGGGTGAAATTGTTGCGAATTCTGGGCAACAATTGTTCCAGGTGACTGCACTACTAACTGGTGAGCCATTTTGTCCATTTTTTTATCTTCATACTTGTCATTAATATTCCAATATCGCTGAAGTGAATAAGTGTTTTTTTGTCTTTGCCATTTTTTAATTATATTAGTATCTCTAATATAAATTTTATTGTGATTAGTTAAAGAAATGGTGTTAATCATAATCAAAGCTAGCAGAAGTATCTTTAAAACATAGCCAATTAGTAAGAAAATATATGTTGTTTCTGCTCCCTTAATTGCCTGATAAGGGTCAATCAACGCTAAAACTACATAAGATATAGTATTCAAAACCAAAAAGCTCAAAAAGACAATTGATAGTAGAACTAAAGCATAGGGCAAAAAGAAACGCCAGCCGCTGATTGTAAAGGTAGTTAGCCCCCAGATAATCATCACTAACATAATTACCCCCAAAGCTCCAATTAACATAGGAGATTCATCTTTCAAATCGTTCTTAATTATCTGCCAGTCGCTTAAGCCATTAATCTTCATAATTGCATAAGCTTTAAAGCGAAAAACTTTCTCTAGTACCATCACAATAAATAAAGTGCCAATAATTCCAATCAAGACAATTAAATCAAATTTTGAAAAATTATCTACAACTATTTGCCCCAAACTTTTTACTGATAAGGAATTATCTATAACCTCCGTCTTTAATCCAAGGGTATGGAATTTTGACAATATTTGGCCTAAAGCTTCATTTTTGGCATTAGTGCAATATAGGCCATTAATTTCTTCTAAATTTAGCTCGGTATTCGTCAATTTTTTAATAGCTTCAGCTTGATATAGTGAATAGTCATTAATTGGAGTCCCAAAATTGTAAACCACCTTGCTTTGTTGCCCGTTAAACTTATTAATGCGTAACTTAACTAAAGAACTATTTTCAGCTTGAGCTACTTGTTTCAACTTAGTAAAAATTGCCTTTTTTTTGACCTTTTTAGTGTACTGTTTGCTAGTTAATTGTTTCTGCCATTTGGCAATTACTTTTGGGTTCCAACTAGCAATGTTTATAATGGTATTATTTTCTGGGATTGAATTATTATCATACTCACGAATAAAGCCTGCAAATAAGACAAGCACGACAACCGTGATTAGAGAATAAAAAACAATTTTTGTTTTCCGCAGCATCTTTAAACCTCATGTTATTAAAAAACTCACGAGTAAAGTCGTGAGTTTAATTATTTTTATTATTAATTAAAATTAGCTTATATCATAATAAGAAGCATTTCCGTGTGGAGCTTTAGGAGCAGACGCTCTTGACTGAACACCCTTTGTTTTCCAATCACTACTTACTACTTGAGCAAAATAGCCAGGTCTTACAGATGATCTATGGAGTCTACTTTTATGTTGGTAGTAGGACCAGACATATACACTACCCACACCATAGTTCCAAGTACCACCATCTCTTTCTTGAGTTTGCCGTAAAAGTGAATTGCTATCTTCTATCATTCCTGAATGTACTTCTTCATCAGTTGAAGCAAGAGCAGGGAGACTAGTCATGCCAAGTGTAGCAATTGTAGCTACACCAGCAACAATTTTCTTTAAAATACTCCTACTCAATAAGATTATTATCTGTTATACCATTATTCATAATTACTATAATAATTGAATGAAACAGACGATCCATATTACTACCTCACAACTATAAAAATTAATTTTTATATGGTTATATTAACTCGTTTTTTAAAAACAAATGCCAAAGTGGTATAAATGCTACTTTTATAGCAAATATGCCAGTTTTATTAGCAAAATTGACTACAAGTTACTTATTTTCTATCAGAAAGTCTTTAAGTTCATTACTGTATTCAGTCATGCCTGCCAAAGCTATATTTCGGATAACGTCATGGCACTGATCTAAGTAATGTTCTTCTGATTTTTCTTGGTATTGTAATAGGCCTTTAAAGAAAAGCAATAAAGTTTTATAAAAGTATATTTCCGGTATAGTAGCAATTTCTTCGGCACTATTGATATAAAAATCTACTTCTTGGTAGCGCTTTTCCTTAATGCAAAAAATCAAAATATTAATTATTATTCCCAAAATGTTTTTTTGAATAGAAATTGAATTATTGTTTTTAAATTGCGTAACTGCACGTTTACTGATGATTAAATTTTCGTCTAAATTATAAAAAGATATACAATTGCAATAAAGTTTAAGGGTATCAGCATCAAAAACATCGGCAACAAAGATTCGGTTTTTCATGTTTTCTAAGGTAGCCGCATCAATACTAGAATAGTCATCATCAATGATTGCTATGTAAATATTAAGCAGCATTAAATGCTCTTCTTTATTCGGCAAATCTCCCTTAGCAATCTGATTATAAAGCTTGAGCAAATCAGCCCTTTTCCCGTTATAATAGGCCTTATTAGCGGCCAAACGTAATGCTCGATCTTCTGAGCTTATTAAGCGATCATGTGGATTTAACTTCTCAAAAAATTCTATTACCGAAATTTTATTTGCATGCAACAGGTTAATCAGATCATCTGCGGAGATGCGATTCAGTCCTTTTTCCACACGCGCATAAAAAGACGGGCTAAGTACATTTTTTGCCCAAGCCTTTTTAGTTGCAGCGTGCATTAAGCGATATTTTTTTAATAGTTCACCAATTTCCATTATTAACTCCTTTAGCCTAATTTCTTTTACACTTTTTATTGTGGAATTGATTTATAATAATTGCAATCCTAATTGAAAATTATTAAGCAAAACTATTATTATGTTAAATAATTAATTGAATTGCTTATTTAGTGCCAAAATGCCGGGGGTAAATACTAAATGACCCCAACTGCAAAACATGTTAGATTAGATCCGTGAAGATGATGTGGCAATTGTAACCGAACTTGATCGCTTAGGGTGCAATAAGCAAGACTTAACTAAGATTATGGGTGCAATCAAAACAAAGGGGGCAACTAGCTAAACAATTTTTGGCTTAAAAGCCCCATCTCATAACTTGGTAAAGTTAAATTTTAGTGTTTATCTGTGTTTTGTTGAATGTGGGTCAACGAACTCGTTATGAGCTAATAAAAATATAATCATAATTTTTAGATATTGCCGCAAATGATAATGACGTGTCCTTGTTCTTTTACATAGTCTGTAGCTTCACACATTTTCTTCCTTTCCTTTTTTCCAATTCAGGAATTTAATTTTCTCTCGCCCAAGGGCAATTCACTTAATGATGGTTTAATTTAATGGGCACTTGTTTGCAGGCTTAAGAACGGAAATCTTTTCTAGGTACGAAGCTGGCTATCACAATTTACTTGAATTAAGGCAAGTGATTAATGATTATCTGCATAAGGTGCAGACTAAAAGGCTTAATGCCAATTGAAGATTGCCATCAAGCCTTAGCCCAGTAATTATTAAAATTTATTAGTTCAACTTTTGGAACTTACTTTAAATTGTGTCAGTTTTTTATTATCTTAAAGTTAACTTAACAATACATTCACACCGCGGTGTTTGCGGTAGCATATCGACGTTTTCGATTAAACGAACATTATAAATATCACTAAGTAAAACGAGATCTTGCGCTAGCGTAGATGGATTACAAGAAATATAAACAAAAGTTTTGGGTTTAATTTTTAGTAAAGTCTTAATTAAACTTTTGGCTAAACCTGTTCTAGGTGGATCTACGATTAGTGCATCGATTGAGACCCCATTTTGCTCTAGTTGAGGAAGAATTTTTTCAACACTACCTTGGATATAGTTGGCGTTATGTAAGTGATTTAATTCAACGTTATGGTTGGCGTCTGCAACAGCTTCCGGGATAGTTTCAATACCAATTACTTGTTTAACTTGATCTGCTGCTAAGATTCCTAAAGTTCCGACTCCACTATAAGCATCAATTAGGGTGTCCTCTGGACCTAAATCTAAAAACTTCAGAGCATGTGAGTAAAGTGTTGCGGTTTGGACTGGATTAAGCTGGAAAAAGGCTCGTGGTGAGAGAGCAAATTTTTTCGTTAAAATCTCATCAATAATTTGATTTTTACCCATTAGTTTGGTGGTTTTATTACCCCAGACCTGTGGATTGTGCCAATCCGTCTCATTTTGAAAGACACTGACAACATTTGGTAAATTAATAATTTCGGCACTTAATGCTGGTAAGTTTTTAATAAGATGGCCGACGGTTACTAAAGTGACTTGTATTTCGTTAGTTGCTTGGGCTTGACGGACTACAATAGTTTTTAAACCATCTGTATGGCGGTATGGATTGGCAATCGCTACGTGAAACTTTTCTACTAGCTCTTTAATTTGGCGCTCAATTTTTTGCGTTTTTTCACTTTGGGTTGGCATAATGGGTAAGTCATATAGCTGGTGGGAATTAGGCGCAAATAAACCTAAATTAATCTGCCCATGATCTTGTTCAATTTGATATTGAGCTTTGTTACGGTAGTGCCATTGATTGGGTGCTGGAATTGTGGGCTTGACTTTATATTTGTTATAACCACGAGGATGATATTTTTTCAAGGCTTCTAAAACATTATCCCGTTTAAATTTTAGTTGCTTTTGATAGGATAGATGGGCTAATTCTAAGCCGCCAATTGCTAAATCTACTCCCGCAGGAAAATCTACTCGATCAGGACTTTTTTCTTTGATGCGAACTAGTTCAGCCTGAATGTAATGAGGGAATTCTTTAATAATTTTGGCAACTACCACTTCATCAGGTAGTGCATTTGGAATAAAGATAATTTTTTTACGATAATAGCCAATACCTTCTCCATTAATGCCAAGTCTTTTAATCGTAATAATTACATTTTTTTCGTTAGTCATTGTTTGCTTAACTTTTTGGTTCATAATTTTTTCTTTCTACAATAAAAATATTAAGGGTTAATAACATATTCTACTCTATCGAAAAAGTTTTTAGCAAGAAACAAAGAAATTTGTTAGCATAAAAGAGAAATAATAGGAGGGTGGATAAAGATGCCGATTATTACTAAAGTTAGTAGTCAAAAAAAACCTGGTCGCTATAATATCTTCTTAGATGGTCAGTATGCTTTTTCAGCTAGTGAACGAACAATAGCTGAATTTGTACTTTTAAAAGGACAAGAATTAAGTAATGAGAAAGTTGAAGCCGTAAAACAATTTGATGCTGATGCTAAGGCAACAAGTATGGCATCAATTTTTCTAAGTTATGAACCGCGTACGGTTTATGAAGTGTTACAATATTTAAGCAAGCATGGTATTGCTGAACAGTCAGCCCAAAGTGCAGTACGAGAACTTAGTGAAATGGGCTTTTTGGATGATCGGCAATACGTAAACCTTGTATTACAACAAAATTTACGTATTGGCACTGATGGACCACTAAGTTTAGCGCGTAAGCTTGAGCAAAAGGGAATTGATCCTGAAATAATTCAGCAAGCGTTTGAGCAGGTTGATGAGGAACAGTGGCAAGAACCAGGATTACATGTTTTACGGTCATTGAAAAGTAAAATTGGTCAGATAGCACAACTGGAACTTGAACGTAAGATGCGCACAAAATTGCTGAGTCATGGCTTTACTAGTGACCTTAGCGCTGCAATTGTTGCCCAAAGCAATTTACAAACAAATCAAGTAGCACAATTAGCTGCTTTAAAAAAGCAGGGGATAAAAGCCTATAAACGATTTCGAAGGTTAAATAAAAGTGAACGTGAAATTAAGATACGTAATTATCTTTATGCACATGGCTTTAGTAGTAGCGAAATTGAGTCTTTCCTGCAAGGAGAAATTATCCCACTTGATGAATTGGGAGAATATTAGGAGATTAATTATGAAAAAATTACAACCGCAGTTAACTTTTATCGGCCGCCCTTTTGCTGATCAGTTGCTAGACGAGCAACGCACTTTTACACAAGCTAATTTAGAAATGGAGCAAAATGAAGTCTTTCAGTCCTTCTTGGCTAATAATAATTTGAAGGCAAAAAGAAGTAATATGATTGTTTTTGGTCCAGAAAATTTTATGTATTGGTATGGTGTAACTGTTGCTAAAGAAATTGAAGTTCCGCAAGGATTGTTGCGTTTTGTTTTACCTGAGACGCAAGTAGCAATTAAACAACAGAATAATCAAAATCTTTCATTTTTTAGTCAGCCTTTAAATGTTGTTGTAGCACAATTTTTACAAGAAGTAAGGGATGAAGGTATTCAAACTTATGAAAATCTTGGTGATAGTTCAATGCCATATATAGTGCAAGATTTAAATTTAGACACTAAACAATTAACCCAAATGTTGTATCTTGAGGCTGATAATTAAAAGCTAATGTTGGTTAGGGTCAATAGAAAGATTGTCATATTCAACATAAGCACCTAAACATGTTGATAAAAGCATAATCAAGAAAACAAAGCCGACAGATTTGCCAACTATTTGATCTAAAGTTAGAAAATGTCTAACCACAAAAGTTGCCGCAAAACATAAAATAAAATCAAGTATGACGTTTGCCACTAGGAGTAGATATCGTCGCCTAATACTGAAAAAGCGTAGCAGCTGTTTAAGAATGCCATCATTAACTTCTACAGCCAATAGATCGACAGGTCGCTGAATAGTTGCTTTAATGGCAAACATAATAAAAGCGCCAACTATTGCTCCAATGACCGTTCTAAATAAATCAGCCGAGTGTAAAACGAGTGCATCATAGCCGATGCCAATAATTGTGAGGCTACACAAATAGGGAATTAATAGTAAAAAGGTGAAGACAAGTAAGACGTGACTTTTTTTCATAGATTAAACCTCATTTCTTACGTGTATTTTAACATATCAGCGCGGTACATGATATAATGTGACTACTTGAATTGTTATTTTAAGAAAGAGAGAAAAAATATGGCTAGCGACCCCGAAAAGGGTAATTTATTTCGACGTTTCAAAAATAAATTATCCCCTTCAAGTGATGAAGAAACAAAAGAGCATTTAATAAAAGAAATAAAAGCCTTACATGAATGCAATGAGATTAATGATAGCGAATTTTCTATGTTAACTGCAGTTTTGGATTTTCAAAGCAGAATGGTTCGTGAGGTAATGGTTCCACGAATTGATGCTTTTATGGTTGATTGCGGCGAAAGTTTTCAAGATAATCTTGATGAAATTTTACGCGAGCCATATTCACGCATTCCGGTTTATAAAAAGGATAAGGATAAAATTGTTGGGGTGATTCATATTCGAACAGTTTTACGTAAAGCGCGTGAAAAGGGCTTTGATAAGTTGGATTATGCTGACGTAATGAATCCACCTTTGTTTGCACCAGAAACAACAGATTTGAGTGAATTATTAGTTGAAATGCAACAAAGTCAGCAACAACTTGCTATTTTAACGGACGAGTATGGTGGCGTAGTTGGATTAGCTACAATTGAAGACTTAATTGAAGAAATAGTTGGCAATATTGATGATGAGGTTGATCGCGCTGAAGTATTATTTCAGCAAATTGCATCTAATAAGTACGTCATTTATGGCAAAATGTCACTTGATGAATTTAATGAGCAATTTGGAACAAATTTAGAAATGGAAAATGTTGATACAATTGCTGGCTTTGTTATCACCAAATTGGGTATTATTCCTGCTAAAGGTGAAAAACTATCAGTTAAACTTGATAATGGGATGATTTTGACCACTAGAAGAATGATGCGTTCAAGGTTAGCAACCGTTCTGTTGACCATACCAGAAAAAGAAGTACAAAAAGCAAAAAAGGAAGAAGAGCAGAGTAATTAATGAGTGAGGGACTTTTAGATAAAGTACAAAAAAGAAGAACATTTGCTATTATTTCACACCCTGATGCAGGTAAAACGACAATTACAGAGCAAATGCTTCTTTTTGGAGGAGTAATTCGTAATGCTGGTACCGTTAAAGCACGAAAAACGGGCCACTATGCGACTAGTGATTGGATGGAAATCGAAAAACAACGTGGTATTTCTGTTACTAGTTCTGTGATGCAATTTGAGTATCAAGGAAAAAGGATAAATATTCTCGATACTCCGGGACATGAAGATTTTTCAGAAGATACCTATCGGACCTTAATGGCAGTTGACTCTGCCGTTATGGTAATTGATTCGGCTAAGGGAATTGAACCTCAAACCAAAAAATTGTTTAAAGTCGTCAAGCAACGCGGCATTCCAATTTTTACTTTTATGAATAAGCTTGATCGCGATGGGCGCCCACCGCTCGACTTGATTGCTGAATTAGAAGACTTGTTAGGAATTGAGGGGGTGGCGATGAATTGGCCAATTGGCTCCGGTCAAACACTGCAAGGATTATATGATATAGCAAACAATCAGGTTGAATTATATCATCAAGCAGGGGCAAAACAATTCATTCCGTTAAATGAAGCGGGAACTTTACCGGCCAGTGAGCCAATGAGTCAAAATCCTCAGTTCCAAGACACTTTAGGTGAAATTGAATTAATTAAAGAAGCGGGAAATACTTTTGATCTTACTAAGATTATGGCTGGTGACCAGACCCCAGTATTTTTTGGCTCAGCCTTAACTAATTTTGGCGTGGAAACTTTTTTAAAGGGTTTTGTTAAATTAGCACCTGCCCCTGCAAGCCATGTGGTTAATCAGGATGAACGCTTGGAGGCAGATGATGCAGAATTTTCTGGCTTTGTATTTAAAATCCAAGCAAATATGAATCCACAGCATCGTGATCGAATAGCCTTTGTTAGAATCGGTAGTGGTGAGTTCAAAAAGGGACTCGATGTAACTTTAGCGCGAACTGATAAGCCAATTAGATTAAATAATGCGACTGAATTTATGTCTAGTGAGCGAGTTCAAGTTTCTGATGCTGTCGCTGGCGATATTGTTGGCTTATATGATACGGGTAATTTTCAAATTGGTGACAGTATTTATGCTGGTAAACGCAAGATAACGTATCCTGCCTTGCCAGAATTTACGCCAGAATTGTTTGTGCGTGTTACAGCTAAAAATGTGATGAAACAGAAGTCCTTTCATAAAGGAATGAACCAGTTGGTTCAAGAAGGAGCAATCCAGCTTTATCGTAATTACCAAACAGATGATTATATTTTAGGTGCAGTTGGTCAGTTACAATTTGAAGTTTTTAAATTTAGGATGAAGAATGAGTACAATTCTGAGATTGAAATGACTAATATTGGTCATCGTGTAGCTAAATGGATTGATCCTAGTCAATTGGATCCAGCAATGTCAAGTAGCCGTAACTTGCTTGTAAAGGATCGTTATGATCAACCTTTGTTTTTATTTGAAAATCAGTTTGCTGAAAGATTTTTCCAAGATAAATATCCAGATGTTAAATTGACTGAAAAATTATAGGTAAAAAGAACTTTCCTTGAAGTTAAAATGTTTTCATAAATTAACACTTTACAGTATGTAAAAAAATAAGAATCTGGGAAAAACTATTTCCCAGACCACCAAAAAGGGTTTGAACATTTATGTTCAAACCCTCTTTATATTAGTTTAAAGAGCTAGCTTCTTTTTAGACTCTTATTTATCAACGTGAATTTCCATTACTCTTTGATTTTTATCAGATATCAATGTATATGCTGGGGCTTCTTCTTTAATTAGTCGCTCAATGATAAAATCAATTTCTTCTTTACGAACACGTCGGTTGTGGTTTTCCAAAACAATTTCGATTGCATCGTCACTTTCAGTATAGATAACAGAGGTATTGCCTAGGGAATAAACCTTGACATAATTGACGTTAGTTGTATTTAGTTGACTATGAACTAATTCACGATAACTATTGGTCACATCTATCAAATGCATGCTATTCACCCATTTCTTCTATTTTCACTATTTCTTTACTTTATTATAACGCTAATTTTCACTTTTTTCTTTAATATTTAATAAAAATATTATTTTTCTTCACTAATGACTATTTTTTGATTATCAACTTTGGCAAGTAATTTTTTAGCTGTTGGATGATCAAGTTTAAAATCAGCTACTTTATCTTCAATTTCTTCTTGGATTATTCTTCTAAGTGGGCGTGCCCCCATTGCTGGATTATATCCTTCTTGAACTAATTGCTCCTTAGCTTCGTCTGTAACGGTAATATTAATTCCTTGGTTTTTGACCATACCGTTAACTTCATCAAGCATTAAATTGACAATTTTAACTAAATCTTTAGTTGATAATTCGTTAAATTCAATTACATCGTCTAAGCGATTTAAAAATTCAGGTTTAAAGAATTCACTCATTGAATTACGGACAGAATCGGGTTTTTTGCCTGCGGTTTCAGCAGCAAAGCCTACACTGGCACGTTTAATTCCTTGACCTGCATTTGAAGTCATAATGATAATTGTATCCTTAAATGAAACTTGGCGTCCTTGTGAGTCAGTCAAGCGACCATCATCTAAAATTTGTAAGAATAAATTCATTACAGATGGATCAGCCTTTTCAATTTCATCTAGCAAGATTAAACTGTATGGATTACGCCGAACCTGTTCAGTTAATTGACCAGCTTCTTCATAGCCAACATAACCCGGTGCAGAACCAATTAATTTAGAAACTGAATAGGATTCCATAAATTCTGACATATCAAATCTAATCATGGCATTTTCTGAACCAAACATTTGCTTAGCTAATTGCTTTGCTAGCTCTGTTTTACCAACTCCAGTTGGCCCAACGAAAAGAAATGAGCCAATTGGACGACCCGATTTGTTAAAGCCAATTCGATTACGGCGAATAGCTCGCGCCAACTTATCAACAGCTTCATCTTGGCCAATAACATGTGACTTCAAATTTGTAGCCAAGTTTTGCAATTGATTTTCTTCTTGCTTTTGTAATTCGCCTACCGGGATACTTGTTTTTTCTTCTACAATTTTATCCATTATTTTATTTGTAATAATAGGTGACTTATCCGGATCAACGTTTTGATTTTTCATTTTATTATATTTTTCAATTTGATCACGGTAATAAGCGGCTTTTTCATAGTCTTCGTTTTTAAGCGATTCCTGTTTAAGTTGTTGTGCAGCTTCAATACGTTCTTTAATTTTGTCCTTGTCTACATAAGGGATTGTTAGATTCATACGCGAACCAGCTTCATCAAGTAGGTCAATTGCTTTATCTGGTAAAAAGCGATCTTGAATATAGCGTTCAGATAATTCAGCTGCAGCCTGAATAGCATCATCTGTATATTGTACATGATGATAATCTTCATAACGCTTTTTAATTCCTTGGAGAATGCGAATTGTTTCTTTAACAGAGGGTTCTTTTACATCAACTGGTTGAAATCTTCGAGCTAAGGCTGAATCTTTCTCAATTTCACGATATTCTTTGAGAGTAGTTGCTCCCACTAATTGTAAATCACCACGGGCGAGGGCCGGTTTAATAATATTACCAGCGTCCATTCCCCCTTCAGCGTTTCCTGCACCAACAATCTCATGAATTTCATCAATAAAAAGAATAATGTCATCTTGATTTTGTAATTCATTAATCAGTTGTTGCATACGTTGTTCAAATTGTCCACGAATTCCGGTCCCTTGAACTAAAGAAACCACATTTAATGAAACAATTCTTTTGTCTTGTAATTTAGCTGGGACAGATCCGTCAACAATTTGTTGAGCTAATCCTTCAACTACTGCAGTTTTACCTACACCAGCCTCGCCAATTAAGACAGGGTTATTCTTAGTTCTTCTATTTAGAATTTCAATTACACGAGCGATTTCTTGGTCACGACCAATCACTGGATCGATTTTGCCCTTTCGAGCTAAATCAGTTAAATCAGTTCCATACTGATCTAAAAGTGACCGCTTACCGCCATTATTGCCAACTGAAGTCCCACCATTATTATTCATTTGTGAATCATCGGCATTACCACCATTATTGAATGGATTATTAAAATCACCGAAAAAGCTATTATTGTTATTGCTCATATTAATATTTCCTTGTTGTTCAAGTTCTTGATAACATTGACCACATAAATTGATTTCGCGACTTTCACCATTTACCTGAGCAAAGAGGTGAATGGAAGCAGGTCGTTTATGACAGTTTTGACAAAGCAATTATATTACCGCCTTTCGCTTTGATTCATCTTTCCCTAAATTATATAATTAGCACTCTTAATAATCAAGTGCTAAACATAAAAGCTTGGTGGTTGGATGTAGGTACAATATGTTAAAATGTAGATAAGCAAAGTAGTCAAAAATTTGCTAAATTTATCTAGATTATTATTAATTTGAAAGAAACGGTGGTATATTTGGATTATCAAAAAATTCTTGAGCAGTTAGCTAGCGGTGAACTTGATTCATATCAAGTTCACCCAAAAGAAGCCTTTGCTTTCCAAGCTGCTTTAAGATCTTTTGGGAAAAGACAAAATATAACTGGTAAGGCACTCCGTGGAGGTCAAATAATTTACATGCAAAAGAAGACACAAGTTTAATGATGTAAACTGTTACATTAATGTTGTCTATTTTGCAAAAAAATGATAGTCTAAGTACACGAATAGGTATTTACTACCGGTTTTATTTTTTTGAATTCAAAGGAGATATTATAATGGAAAAACGCGATTTTCATGTTATTGCAGAAACAGGTATTCATGCTCGTCCTGCTACCTTGTTAGTACAAGCTGCTTCTAAGTTTGGTTCAGACATCAACTTGGAATACAATGGCAAATCAGTTAATTTGAAGTCAATCATGGGTGTTATGTCACTTGGTGTTGGCAAAAATGCTGATGTTTCAATTAGTGCTGATGGTGATGACGAAAAGGATGCTATTGAAGCTATTTCTGAAACAATGAAAAAAGAAGGCTTAGCTGAATAATGACCAAGACATTAAAAGGAATTGCTGCAAGTGATGGTATTGCTGTAGCACCAGCTTATCTCTTGGTAGAACCGGATCTTTCATTTTCAAAGGCTAATGTCAGCGATGTTGAAGGTGAACTAGCTCGCTATCACGAAGCAATTAAGGTTTCAACTGCTGAAGTTGAAAAGATTCGTGATAGTGCTAAAACAAGCTTGGGAGAAGAAGAAGCACAAGTTTTTGAAGCTCACTTGATGATTTTAAATGATCCTGAATTTACTGGTGCAATCGAAACCGAAATTAAGGAACAAAAAATTAATAGTGAAGCTGCACTTGATGAAACTGCTCAAAAATTTATTACAATTTTTGAAGGTATGACTGATAACGAATATATGCAGCAACGTGCTGCCGATGTTCGTGATGTTTCTAAGCGAATTATGGCTCACTTATTAGGAAAAGAATTACCTAATCCGGCAACGATTGACCATGAAGTGGTTGTCGTAGCTCATGATTTGACGCCAAGTGATACTGCTCAACTAAATAAAAACTTTGTTAAAGGTTTCGTTACTGATATTGGTGGGCGGACGGCGCACTCGGCAATTATGGCTCGTTCGCTTGAATTGCCAGCTGTTGTTGGTACTGAATCAATCACTGCTGATGTTGAAAATGGTCAAAATATAGCTGTTGATGGATTAAATGGTGATGTAGTAATTGAACCAGATGCTGACCAAATAGCAGCCTATCAGCAAAAAAGTGAAGCGTTCTTGGCGCAAAAAGCTGAATGGGAAAAATTGAAAAATGAGCCATCAGTTACTGCTGATAACAAGAAGTTTATTATTGCTGCTAATATTGGTACACCTAATGACATGCAAGGTGTAAATGATAACGGTGCTGAAGCCATCGGACTATATCGTACTGAATTTTTATATATGGATTCGAAAAATTTTCCAACTGAAGAAGAGCAATTCGAAGCCTATAAAGAAGTTATCGAAGGTATGAATGGTAAGCAAGTTATTATTAGAACCATGGATATTGGTGGTGACAAACACCTTGATTATTGGGACTTACCCGAAGAAATGAATCCATTCCTCGGTGTACGAGCAATCAGATTATCTTTACAAAATGAAGAAATTTTCAGAACACAACTACGTGCATTATTGCGGGCTTCGGCTTATGGAAAATTGGGAATCATGTTCCCGATGATTGGTACTCTAGGTGAATTGCGCAAGGCTAAGTCGATTTTAGCTACTGAAAAAGATAAATTGACAGCAGCAGGCATTAAAGTTGGCTCTGACTTGCAAGTCGGAATGATGATTGAAATACCAGCTGCGGCGGTAATGGCTGATCAATTTGCCAAAGAAGTTGATTTCTTCTCAATTGGTACCAATGATTTAATTCAATATTCGATGGCTGCTGATCGTGGTAATGATAATGTTTCTTATTTGTATCAACCAGCTAATCCAGCCGTATTACGCTTAATTAAGCACACTATAGATGCTGCCCATGAAAATAATATATGGTGTGGTATGTGTGGTGAAGCAGCTGGCGATAATATCATGTTCCCAATTTTACTTTCAATGGGACTTGATGAGTATTCAATGAGTGCCACATCAATTTTACGAATTAGAAGTTTAATGAAGAAGCTGAATACTGAAGATATTAAAGATTTGGCCAATCAGGCGTGCTTTGTATCGGAAACGGCGGAAGACAATGAGAAGTTAGTCAATGATTTAATGTCAAAGTTAACTAATTAAATAAAAAATATAAAAGAGTATTAATATCATTAATACTCTTTTATTATATCTTAACGTTTTCTTGATAAAAAAGTCACAGATTATTCATCTTTGTAATTTAATATAAAGATATGGTTAGTATACAAGATATTACTTACAAAAAAGAAGTGTTATGTTATACTAAAGAGGTAAAAGAAATCGTATTGTTCAAAGGAGCGTGAAATATATGGTGAATTTATATATATCTCCGAGTTGTACCTCGTGTCGTAAAGCAAAGGCTTGGTTGAAAAAACATGATATTGCTTTTAAAGAAAGAAATATTTTTTCAGAGCCACTTACGAAAGAGGAACTTATTCAAATATTACGAATGACTGAGAATGGTACCGAAGAAATTATCTCTACACGTTCAAGAGCTTTTCAACAGCTAAAGATTAATCTTGATGATCTATCAATTGATCAGTTGCTTAATTTAGTTGAAAAAAATCCTAGTTTGTTAAGACGTCCGATTATTATGGATGATCGTCGCTTACAAGTTGGTTATAATGAAGATGAAATTAGGCGGTTTTTACCGCGTAAAGTTCGTCGGCTCGAACTTGAAGAAATGCAAAAAATCGCTGACATATAATTAATGCAAAAATTTAAATAAAAGCGTTGGTATTTAAACTAACGCTTTTATTTTAGTTATAAAATAAGCTACAATAGATAAAAGGATTCGATGGAGGTGAGAATTCATGCAAGTAAAACGTATTAATGAAAACACGATTCGAGTACGAATAGATAAAAATGAATTGTCCAAGCGTGGGCTTAAGGTATTGGATTTATTAGGGGATAAAAATAAAATTCAGCAATTCTTTTATTCAATTTTAGAAGAAATTGATAATGACCATTCATTTAGTCAAGATGCCCCGGTCACTTTTCAAGTAATGCCCAATAATGGTGGCTTAGATCTATTAATAACGAAAGTGACAAAGCAAGATCGTGCAGAGTTGTCACAATTATTTGATAGCGATTTAAAAAATGATAATCCGGTCTTAAATAAAGCTTTTGAAGATTTAGAATCAGATGCTGCTGACGACGATGAAAATAATTTTACTGATGAACAGCGACAAAAAGACGATGAAAATTCGCCTTTATCAGAATTAGCTAGTTCACTTAAACCAAAAACTAAAAAGTCAGATCAGCAATTACATAAGCGGCAAGCTTATAGCTTTAGTGATCTTAATCAGGTAACTGAACTAGCAGAAAGTGTGCCAGAACAAATGCTTCTTTCGAGTCTTTATTTTGAGCGCGAGTACTTTTATTTGGATTTAGCTTTTAAAGATGATGATTTTAATGAATTGAAGCCAGCAGAAGTTTGGTCAATTGCAAATGAATATGGTGTTAAGGTACGTCCTAATAAAATGGCACGTATCAGAACAACAGGTAAATGTTTAATTAAGCAAGATGCACTTGAAATTTTAAAACATTATTTCAGTCATAGTAAAAATTAATAAAAGTAGGGGAGGTTAAGGTCAACTTAACCTTTTTTGCGTACATAATTTTGGGTGATTTTTTTGTATGCAGCTTTGTTAAACAATCAGTTAGTATTGGCGGTGACTGAGGCACAAAGTCAGTCAAAAATGTTAGCTAAAAATAATTATATTTGTCCGCAGTGTAAACAAAGAGTTAAATTGGTAATTAAAGAAAAATCGGCTTACTTTAAACATTTTCCTAGTAATAATAATTTAAGCGGGGAAAAAGAAGAACATGCCTTAAGTAAGGCTATATTAAAAAATGCACTTTTAGAGGCAAAATTTAGTGCGCAAACAGAAATTAGTTTGGCTAACGGGCAATTACGAGCCGATATTTTAGTGAATTCAAAACTGGCCTTTGAAATTCAGTGTGCACCATTGAGTAAAGTAGAATTTACAAAAAGGCATAATTTATATAAAAATATTGGGGTTGCAGATATTTGGATTGTTGGTGAGCGTCATTATTTATTACAAGAAATAAAAAAGTCACAACTTAATTTTTTTCGTAAAAACAAGTTGTGGCATGACTATTATTTAGAAATTGTACCCAAGCAAAAAATACTACGGCTAAAATATAATGTTCAGCTTGAACCAATTACAAGTAAAGTTCACTATCAAACAAAGAATTTTGTTATTAATTCTCATGGCTTAGCTAAATTATGGCATTTTAAGCCGATACTGAAACAATATTGCGTTGATCCTAGAACACAAAAAAATTATTTACAATTGCAATTAACACAAAAAACTATTAAAGGTATGAAAATCGCTAATCAATTATATCAACGCAACCTTACCATTGATGAATTACCACCAACCGTATTTACTAATTTTCGTAAAGTTAATAGTTGTGATAATGTTATTACTTTTTTACATCAAATGTAGATGATTAGTTGGCAGATATCCTGGTTCCTCGTTAAGTCGATAATCGTTTTTAAAAAGGGTAATTAATTTATCGTGAGCAACTGTTCCTTCTATTAAGATACCATTATAATTACCATTTTCATTAAAAATAATTGTTGTGGGAATATTGCGGACATTGAACTTTTTAACAAGTTCTTTATCTTGTTGAATTGAATCTTTGATATATTTATCTATCTTAGGGTTATTGATACGATTAAAGTCTAGATTTAAATCTAATGTTATTTTTTTAGGTAAATCAGTAGAATAATTATTGAAATTTCTACTGATTGCCTTTTGTAAACTGATTAAATATAATCTTGCTTTTTTGTTGCCATATTCAAATCTTATTGCATGATAATAGCGTAAAGCTTGATGCGAAGCAACTGTGTACTGTGGAATATCATTTACCTTTTGACCTTCTTTTTTTCTTCGTATAATATCATCTCTAGCAACCATAGTATTAGTTATAGGGATAAAATGGAACGAAGTATTAAGGTTGAGTTCATCGATCGCTTCTTTAATCAGAATCTCTGTGTCGTAGCAATAGATACCTATAGGATTTACAAAGAGAAAAATCTCGAACATAATCAGGTCCTCCATAATTGTCTGTGCAATTATTAATCTAACAATATCTATCCTCCGAAAAATATACTAACATAGTCATATTCTAGCACGATGCTCGAAAGCCCGCTTAATTTTTGCTTGGTTTGTATTAGCTGGGCTTTGCTTAATTACATACTCCTTTTTTAGTAAATTTAAAACGTCGCTAATTAATGAAATTTTAGGGTTCTCGATTTCAAGTTCATAATCTTCGTAACCATCAGGATAAACAGTGTCATCAAAAGTTAGCTCGCAATTTTTGGGTCCGTAAGCTAAAATTCGATGAGTTTTACTAAAAGTTTGCAAATATAATTCACAATTTTGTCCCAAATGTTCAATAAGAAAATGCCCACCAGTTTTACCAAAAGTAACAGGAATGTGCTGTTGGCCGCTGTTAATCATTTCTTGTGCTTCAGTTAAAGTTAAAGTATCAGTAAGTTCAGTTGCTGCATGAAAATTAGTTTGTTTAGCAATTTTACTTGGTATCTTTAAAGTTTGTTCGGCATAATTGTTAAAAATACGAATACGACAGCTTATTTGCATGTTTTTAAGTGAGCTATCTGCAGTATCAAAATAATAATTTTCTTGGTCAAAATTACTTTTTATTGTAAAATTATCGCAAAGTTGTTGATAAGTTTTTTGAGGTAGGATAATTTTAGCTTCAATTTCGCTATTTTTTGCCATCTGAAGTTACTCCAATCTTTAGCCAAGTTATAATTCAGAATATTATATTTTTTAATTTAAAATTCAGCCATGAGAAGGCTTACCTTAAAATTATACTCCTTAATTGCTGTATAGTCTTGCTTTGGATAGAAATAGCACGTATTCATTGATAAAAGGAATTGTTAACTATTTTGCGCTATTTTGCCCATATTAGTCAAAAAATAGGTTTGACAATGTTTGCTTTTTGTAGTTTATAAGCTAAAAGAAAGTTGCTCTGATAGTATTGATATATAATTTATAAAATAATTAAATTACTAAATTTCTAATAAATAAAAAAATATTTTTTATTAAAATTAATCTAATATAATTAATATGCATAATTCATAAAAAAAACTTAAATCAGTAGTAAGCTTAAAGGCGTGAAATTGCTATCATCAGTTTTGTGTTAAAATATAGATGCTGTTTAAGAAGGGGATTATTTCTATGAATATTGATTGGGAAAATTTTTTATGGCCTTATGATGAGGCTGTGCGTGAGTTAAAAATAAAATTTCGTTCCCTTAGACAGAGTTTTTTAACTGAAAGAGAACATTCACCAATAGAATTTGTAGTTGGTCGCGTAAAATCGGTTGATTCTATTAAAGAAAAAATGCAACGGCGTGTTATTAGTCCAGAAGTAATTGAAACGGACATGCAGGACATTGCTGGTATTAGGATTGTTTGTCAGTTTGTTGACGATATTTATAAAGTTGTAGATTTGATTCATGCACGTGATGATATGGAAGTAGTTGAAGAAAGAGATTATGTCAAAAACGCTAAGTCATCTGGCTATCGTTCATATCATATGGTAATTTCTTACACTATTTATTTACCAGAAGGATCAAAAAAATTACTTGCTGAAATACAAATTAGAACATTGGCAATGAATTTTTGGGCAACCGTTGAACATACCCTGAACTACAAATATCAGGGTTCATATCCAAAAGATATTTCTAAACGGTTAAAGTCGACTGCGGAAACGGCTTATAAGCTTGATGAGGAGATGTCGTTCATTAAAGATGAGGTACAAGAAGCGCAAAAAGTTTTTACCAAGAATAAAGGTAAGGAAAATTAATGAGGATAGCAATTGCCCACAATAATAATGATGAAACTTTACAGGTAGTAGCAAGACTTAAGTCACTTCTTGCTACTAAAAACGATGTGGTTTTTGATGCAAAGTATCCTGATGTGGTTATAACAGTTGGCGGAGATGGGACTTTAATTAACGCTTTTCATCGCTATGAAAGCCAAATTAGCTCAATTAGATTTATCGGTATTCATACGGGACATTTAGGCTTTTATACAGATTGGCGAAGTGTCGATGTTGATAAGATGGTAGATGCGCTTTTTTTGCGTGAGCCCGAATCTGCTAAGTATCCCTTACTTGAAGTAGAACTAGTCACGGAAGCCGGAGATACCAAACATTATTTAGCCTTGAATGAGTCAGCTGTTAAACGAATATCGCATACCTTGGAAGCTAATATTTATATTGACGATCAACTTTTTGAAAACTTTCGTGGTGATGGGTTGTGTATTTCAACGCCAACAGGGTCCACTGGGTATAACAAATCGTTAGGTGGAGCCGTTATTCACCCACAACTTAAGGCTTTACAAATGGCAGAAATTGCTTCGATTAATAATCGGGTTTTTAGAACATTATCTTCCCCAATAGTCATTGCACCTGAGCAATGGATTACAATTGTACCTAAAGCTGATCATTTTGTAATGACAATTGATGGTAGTCAAATTAATGTGCGCAATGCTAAGAAAATTAATTATCGTATTTCTAATAAAGTGATTAGATTTGATCGCTTTGGGCATACATATTTTTGGACGCGGGTACAAAATGCCTTTATTGGTGATAAAGATGACGATTTTTAAAGTAATAGTTGCAACTGATAAGCCCATATCTTTGGGCTCATTTTTAGAAAAAAGTGGCTTTTCAAAGCAAGCAATTAATAATGCCAAGAACTTAGGGGGTTGGCTATTAGTTAATCACAAAAAGCGTTATACAAATTATCTGGTTCGTTCTGGGGATGAAGTTATTTTTATACCTGGTAAAGAACCCGCTAATTTGTGGTTAAAACCATCGAATAAGCCATTGAATATTATTAAAGAAACTGAAAACTACTTAGTAATTAATAAGCCAGCTAGCTTACTGTCAATACCATCTCGCTATGATGATAATGCTATTGTTAACCGAGTCCTAGGTTACTTTGCTAGAAATAAGTTAACCGAAGTAAAGCCACATATAATTACTAGACTTGATCGTGATACTTCGGGTTTGGTACTTGTAGGCAAGAATGCAATCGCTCATGGTCGTTTTAGCAAAATTAGTAAAGCTGATTTCGTCAAAAAATATCATGCAATTGTTCATGGCAACTTTAGCCAAAATGAATTAGAGGGTATGATTGATTTGCCAATCGGTCGTATGAATAAAGCTATTAAGCGAACCATTGATGTAAAAGGCAAAAAGGCAGTGACTGCTTATCGGGTTATTGACCAAATTCCAGACATGAGTTTAGTAGAACTTCGTCTCTATACAGGGCGAACACATCAAATTCGACTTCATATGCAAGCAATTGGTCATCCTTTATATGGGGATCCATTATACGGTATTAAGGATGAATTTAAGCGGCAAGCATTAAACTGCTTTTACTTAGCCTTTCCAGATCCCTTTGACAAAAACGAATTAGTTAAAGTAGAAATTGCAGATGCGGCGGATATGCAAAAATTGTGGCAGGAACGTAAATTTTTATCTCTAACATAAAAAACGGTATTAGAACAATACCGTTTTTTTATTATTCATCGAAAAGAACACATGTTCCTTCTGGAATATAAATATTTTTTTGAATAGGGGTCAAGCAACCATTTTCTGCGTTACGGGTATACAGTGTGGCATTATCTGTATTTTGATTAGTTACTACAAGTAATTTTTGATCATTGTCCCAATTAAAATCACGAGGGAACTCACCAAAAGTTGAAATTCGTTGCCGTAATTCTAAAGTATGATCTGCTTTCACTGAAAAAACAGTAATTGAATCGTGTCCTCGATTTGAAACATAGATAAATTTTCCATCATTGCTCATTCTGATTGCCGCAGCACCATTATGTTCTGAATAATCGGTCGGAATTGTGGAATAAGTTGCGATATTTTCGAAGGACCAGTTTTTTTCGTCTAATTTAACTACGTTAATTTTACTTGCTAGTTCGCCTACAACATAAAAATACTGACCATCAGGACTAAAGACTAAATGACGAGTACCAAATCCTGCTTCATTTTGATATTTGGCTAGATGCTTTAGCTGATTATTTTCTAAACTATAAAAATCAACACAATCATTGCCTAAATCGCAACTAACTAAATTTTTTTGCGGTGTTTGATCAAAAAAGTGTGGATGTGGACCATCAACTTGTTCGGGACGGGGTCCTAGGGAATCAGCAGTATGAGTAAGAGAAGCCAATAATTTTAAAGTACCATTACTGTCGTAAGAAAAGATCGCTAAGAGACCAGTATGGTAATTTGCTGAATATAAAAGCTTACTTTCTCGGTTAATGCCAATATATGCAGGTGAAGATCCAGTAGTTAAGTATGAATCTTTTTCGAGATACTTACCTTTGAGCAATTGAAAAGAACTAATTCCGCCTTGGTTACCAGCATTATTGATAGTAAAAAGTAAATCATTATCTTGGACAAAGTAAGTTGGACCACCAATCTTAATTATTTCTTTAGCTGAGCCAACTTCTGGCTGGGAATTTTCGTTAGAATTGGCTAGGGGTAGTTCATAAATACCTGTCGCCTTTTTCTTAGTGTAACCGCCAATTAATAATTTCATTTGTGAGCCTCCCAAATTTAATATTCCTAAATTTAATATCCATATTAAGTATAGCATGCTAAATTGGCGGATGAGTTTATAATCAGGTAAATATTTAAAAAAATGTTAGAGTATATAGTTAGCTTTATTAATAAAAATGAAACTTATAACTAAGGGGTGGATTTGTAATGGAACAGAATAAAATTCGTAAACTTTATGCTCAGAATAAAATTTCGGAAGTTTTTTTAAATTTGAAATCTGCTGATGTTGGGTTGACTTCAACAGAAGCTAATAATAGGTTAAAAAAGTATGGCTTAAATGAAATAAAAAAACCACAAGAAGAATCAGAGTGGAAATCTTTTTTAAAAAATTTTATTAGTATGATGGCCATTTTACTATGGATATCAGGTGCAATTGCCATATTAAGTGGTACTTTGGAATTAGGAATTGCTATTTGGCTAGTTAATATTATTAATGGATTATTTAGTTTTTGGCAGGAACGAGCAGCTAAAAAAGCCACAAATGCCTTAAATAATATGCTGCCCAGCTATGTGCAGGTGATTCGCAATGGTAAAAAGGTTCAGCTTGATGCCAAAAAATTAGTCCCAGGTGATGTTTTTATTCTGCAAGCTGGCAATACCATTCCGGCTGATGCCCGTATAATTTCTGCTAGCTCTTTACAAGTGGACCAGAGTGCGTTAAATGGTGAGTCAACGACAGAATCAAAATCAGTTGAGTATGCACCAGGAGAAGGAAAATATGCTGAAACTAATTTGGTCTATTCTGGAACTTCTGTTGCTGCTGGAACGGCAAGAGCGATTGCTTTTGCTACGGGAATGGAGACAGAATTTGGTAAAATTGCTCAATTAACTCAAAAACAAAGAAAGGTTGATAGTCCCTTAACTAAAGAACTTAATCGGTTGACTAAACAATTATCAATGATTGCTGTATCGATTGGATTATTGTTTTTATTGGCCGCTATTTTTTTGGTCAAATATCCTTTTGCCAAAGCCTTTGTTTTTGCATTGGGCATGGTAGTGGCCTTTATTCCAGAAGGGTTATTACCGACTGTTACTTTGAGTTTGGCGCAAGGTGTAAAGCGAATGGCAAAAAAACATGCCTTAGTTAAAGAACTTAATTCAGTGGAAACCTTGGGTGAGACGACCGTTATTTGTTCAGATAAAACTGGTACTTTAACCCAAAATCAAATGACAATCCATTATATTTGGACACCTAAAAATGAATATCGGGTAACTGGCAACGGTTATGTAAACAATGGGCAGATAGAATTAAATAAAAAGCAATTATGGTATGATGAGAATCCAGATTTACAAAAATTGGTTGAAATTGCGGCGCTAGATAATGATACTTCAGTTGAGCAGACTAAAATGAAGGGTGCCAAACCCAAAATACTAGGCACACCTACAGAAGCAGCTTTAGTTATTATGGCTGAAAAGGGAGGCTTTGATCGATCAAAAGTAATTATCAAATATCCTAGATTGTCTGAATTACCATTTGATTCTGAGCGCAAACGCATGTCAACAATTCATCGCTGGAATGATCAACAATTCATTATATTTACTAAAGGTTCATTTAGTGATGTTATTAAGCAGTGTGATCAAATTCAAATTGATGGTCAACTCCAACCAATGACTCCTAGTCAGCAGCAAGCAGCTGCTAATCACAATGCTCAATATGCACTAAAAGGTTTGCGCAGTATGGCAATGGCTTATCGGATTGTTGATAAAGATAGTATAGATATTAATAAGGTGACTGCTACGACTATTGAGCAACACTTAATCTTTGTTGGTTTAACGACGATGAGTGATCCACCAAGGCCAGAAATTTATAATGCAATTAAGCGTTGTCATGAAGCAAAAATAAAGATCATTATGGTAACAGGTGATTCAAAATTAACGGCTAAGTCGGTTGCGGTTCAAATAGGACTAACTACTAATCAAGCACGGGTTATTTCAGGTGATGAACTTGAAAAAATGAGCAAGCATGAATTGAGTGCAGCACTAAAAGGAGAAGTTATTTTTGCGCGTGTGGCACCAGAACAAAAATATAAAGTTGTAAAAACTTTACAACAAAATGGTGAAATAGTAGCCTCTACTGGAGATGGTGTGAATGATGCACCAGCATTAAAACAAGCCGATATTGGAATAGCAATGGGGATGACAGGGACCGATGTAGCTAAAAATGCTGCAAATATTATTTTGACAGATGATAATTTTGCTTCAATTGTAGCCGCGATTGAAGAAGGAAGAGCTGTATATAGTAATATTCGAAAATTTTTAACTTATATACTCACCTCAAATGTACCTGAGGCCTTTCCCTCAATTTTATTCTTGTTGTCTGGTGGCATAATACCTTTACCCATGACGGTAATGCAAATTCTAACAGTTGATCTAGGTACAGATATGTTACCTGCTTTAGGATTAGGAGGAGAAGCTGTCGATTCTGATGTAATGAAACAGGCACCTAGAAATCGTAAAGAACATTTACTTAATAAAACGGTAATTGCTAAAGCTTTTCTTTGGTATGGGTTTATTTCAAGCATGATCTCAATTGGTGCTTATTTTCTAGTTAATTTGAAAAATGGTTGGCCTAGAATTCCCTTAGCTAGTAATGGAGAAGTTTATCTAAGAGCAACGACAATGGTCTTGGGGACAATTATTTTTACTCAAATTGCCAACGTTTTGAATTGTCGAACGAATCGTATTTCAATTTTTAAAAAGGGCTTATTTAGTAATACTGGTATTTGGTATGGAATTATTTTTGAAATCCTTTTATTCTTAATTTTGACGATAACTCCAGGGTTACAACAATTATTTAATACGACTAATTTATTAATGACTGATTGGCTATTTCTCTTTTGTTTACCAATTCCGTTAGTTTTACTTGATGAATTAAAAAAATGGATACTCTATCGTAAGAAGTAAATATGATCCTAGAAAGCCACTTATATATTAGTTAAGCGGTTTTTATTATGCTAGAATTAGAAGTTAAGGAGTGTAAAAAATGAAATGGACTGCAACAATTAAGAAAATTGGCCCAGAAGCTCTTACAACTGAGGGCAATATGATAATATTATTTGGTGAAAATGTTGCAACTGAATTATTTGATGTATCAGTTATTCAAAAATTTAGTACAGCTACACCAAGCGAAGATTTTGTTTTCCAAAAAGGGGACAAGATTACGATTGACAATCAGACCTATGTGGCTGATTATGTGGGCACAATGGTTGAAAATAATATGAGAACTTTAGAACAGGTAACTTTGTGCTTTGATAAAAAAAGTGACGATAATCCTTTAGCTAATGCTATTCATTTTACTTTTGCCAATAATCAGAGTATGCCTAAATTTAAGGTAAATGAAAGCATTGAATACGAGCATATTTGATGGGGTAAATTAAATGGACTACGAGAAAAAATATAAGAAATCAACGATTATGCAAAAATGGTTTTCGAATAACCGCTTTAGCGTAGCATTATTAAACATTTTATTATTCTTTTTGGTAATTTGGATGTTTAATAAAATTTCTTTTATATTAAATCCAGCTAAAGTATTTGTAAGTGCGATTTTACCACCACTGCTGTTGGCATTAATTCAATTTTATATTATGAATCCGTTAGTTGACTTTTTGGAGCGTAAGTTTAAAGTGCCGCGGATTGCTACTATTATTGGTTTGTTTGCATTAGTTACGGTTTTACTTATCTGGATTGTCAATACGCTTTTGCCAATTGTTCAAGGGCAGATCGACTCTTTAATTAAACATTGGCCTAGTATTTGGAAAGATGCCACAATGGTGGTTCAGAACACTTTAAATGATCCGCATTTAAATAGTGTGAGAAATGACTTAAATGATGCTCTTACTAGGGCTCAAAACATGATTTTTAAATCAGGTAGGAACACTATTGATACTGCTATGAATAATATTTCGTCTGCGATTAGTATTGTAACAATTATTTTCATGACAGTTTTAACAGCACCGTTTATTTTGTTTTTTATGCTGAAAGATGCACACCATTTACGCCCATACATTACCCAATTTGCCCCTTATCGGTGGCAAAAAAGTTTTAGTCAGTTACTTTATGATATTAATACAGCTCTTGCCTCATATATTCGTGGACAAATTACCGTTGCCTTTTGGGTGGGAGTAATGTTTGCTATTGGATACAGTATGGTAGGTTTGGAGTATGGAATCGCGTTAGCAGTATTGAGTGCTTTTTTGAATTTGATTCCCTATTTTGGGACATTTATTGCTTTTGTGCCAGCAATTGTAATTGCGATTATGATGTCAATGCCAATGGTTATTAAAGTATTGATTGTTTTTGTAATTGAACAAACCATTGAGTCTAGAATTATTAGCCCCTTAGTTATGGGCAATAAAATGGCGATGCATCCGGTTACTACAATTCTACTTTTGATAGGTTCTAGTGCAGTTTGGGGGCTATGGGGAGTTATTTTTGGTATTCCAATTTATGCAATTTTAAAAATTATTACTATGCGGGTGTACAATTATTACCGTAAAGTTTCTCAAGTATTTGAGGAAGATGAAAGTACATCTTTGTCTTCGTTTAATCAGCAAAAGGTTAAAAAGTGACAAAGAGTTAGAACTGTGTGGTTGTGTTGCCACACTTTTTGATTAAGGAGAAAAAATGACCAATCACGTTGTTTTATATGAACCACTGATGCCAGCTAATACCGGTAATATTGCTCGAACTTGTGCCGGGTCTAATGCAGTGCTTGATTTAATTGAACCACTTGGATTTCAATTTGATAATAAAAAAATGAAGCGAGCGGGGTTAGACTATTGGGACAAGGTTGATGTTCGTTTGCATGATGATTTAGATGCATTTTTACAAAAATTAGGACCAAACGATGAAATTTATCTTATTTCAAAATTTTCATCTAAAAATTATGCTGAGGTTGATTATACTGATTCAAATAAAAATTATTATTTTATTTTTGGTAAAGAAACAACGGGATTACCTGAAACCTTTATGCGTGAATACCAAGAAAGAAACTTACGTATTCCAATGTCAGATAATATTCGGTGCTATAATTTGGCTAATTCAGTTGCAATTGTTTTGCTTGAAGCGTTGCGGCAACAGGGTTTTCCTAACATGGAAATAACACATCATTATGCAAATGATAAGTTAAAAGATAATTATAATCGGCCACAACGTTATGAGCGTAATTTAAAGGGAGAGTAAAAATGGATTATAGTAAAGAAACACCAATATTAGTTAAAAATTTTCACTACGATATCAATGAAGAATTACAAACTAAGAACCAAGTAAATTTTGGTTTGAAGGAAGTAGAAAAACAAAATGAGGACGGTTCAGTTGATGAGGGTAGGGAAGGAAAATATTTTGATGTAACTGTCATTTTTGAAGTTGCCCCTGCTCCGGGTCAATTTACTGTTAGTGGGATGATTAGTCAAATTGTCCAAATTAAAGATTATTTTGGTGATGGGAGTGATTTAGCTAAGACAGATTATCAATTGCTAAGTCGACCTTTGATCGAATATATTGAAACACTAACTTATGAAGTTACTCAAATTACACTCGATGAACCAGTTAATTTGAACTTCCAGGCCAATTTTTAATGCTGATTAGGTGAAAAGATGCCTAAGAAAAAAAGAAAAACAACTAAGGCACGTAAGAAGGTCCAGAAAACAGGCATGACTTGGGCTATTGTGGGGCTCATCCAGCTAATTATTGCTATTACTGCTTTTACTAAATTTGGTAATTTAGGCAAACAGGTTGCTAATCTTTTTCGTCTATTTGTAGGTGATTCTTATTTACTTATAGCAGGGATATGCATTGTTTTCGGTTTGGTTATGCTGATTTATAATAGGCCAATGCATTTTAAATTTAAAAGAAGTTGTGGCCTGTTTTTAGCAATTCTGGGTTTTTTACTGGTGCAAAGTAGTAATTATTTTGCGCATGAATTGGTCAATAATGCTTTTATGAATGTTTTTTGGTATGAGATGCAGGCAGAGTTTATGCGTGTTTCAATTACTAAATCTGTTGGTGGAGGCATAATTGGAGCAATGTGTTACCAATTTCTTTATCCGCTTTTTGGGCACATTGGAATAAAAATCATTGCAATTTTATTCATTCCAATTGGAATTTTAATGTTTTTTGATATTAAATTTGCGGATATTATCCGAAAGTTTCAGCTTTTTAGTCAACTCTTTATCAGTAAAAATAAAGAAGCAAGTTCTAAAATAAAAAATCAATATAATATTATCCGCACTAAGCAAGTAGAAAGACGAGAAAATAAAAAAGTACAAGATTTAGCCGATCCTTTAGCTGAAGAGCCATTGGAGTTTCCGAATGTGACTGATTTTAATGAGCAAACAGAAAAAAATGATGATAGTCAAAATGACGATGAAACTGAAATAAGTGAATCTTCTGCGACTGCTGAATCGAATTCTGCTATCGAAGAAGAAAAATTTGAACCACCAATTCAAATTGCAAGTGAAAATGATGAAAAGGCAAATTCTCCTCTAGAAGAAACTGATTTGCCGCGACCGCATTCTTTCGTTGCTGAAGATCAGAAATTACAACAAGAAATAAGCAATGTTGAACATGATGCTTCAAGGCAAACTAAGCAAATAAAGCAAAAATACCAAAAGCCACCGCTATCACTACTTGATGCAGTTAAGAATATTGATCAAAGTTCAGATAAAGCATTAATCAGAAAAAATACGCAAACTTTACAGACAACTTTTAAAAGTTTTGGCGTAAATGTAATTATTAAAAAGGCGATTTTGGGCCCTACCATTACCCGATACGAAGTTCAACCAGCGGTGGGAGTAAAAGTAAGTCGTATAGTTAATTTGGCAGATGATTTAGCCTTGGCTCTTGCTGCTAAGGATATTAGAATTGAGGCTCCAATTCCGGGGAAGCCTTTTATTGGTATTGAAGTTCCTAATCGGACTAATAGTGTGGTGGCGTTCAAGGATGTAATGCAAAATCAAGATAAAAAAGCACAAGCAGATCCAATGGAAGTTCCGCTGGGAAAAGATGTTACTGGCCAAATAATTTCGGCTAATTTAGCAAAAATGCCCCATTTATTGATTGCTGGTTCAACTGGATCAGGTAAGTCAGTGGCCATCAATACTATTTTAACTAGCATTTTAATGAAAGCTAATCCGGATCAAGTCAAGCTTATCTTGATTGATCCTAAAATGGTCGAATTATCAGTTTATAGTGGTGTACCTCATTTATCAATTCCGGTTGTAACTGACCCTAAATTAGCGGCCAATGCTCTAAATAAAGCTGTGAAAGAGATGGAGCGGCGTTACAAGTTATTTGCAGCAAGTGGGGCCCGTAATATGGGTGAATTTAACGAAAAGGTTCGTATAAATAATCAAGATAAGGCCAATCCGGTGATGAATCCTTTGCCGTATATCTTAGTTGTTGTGGATGAGTTAAGCGATTTAATGATGGTTGGAGGACATGATGTTGAAGGTGCAATTGTCCGTTTAGGACAGATGGCTAGAGCTGCCGGTATTCATATGATTTTAGCTACGCAGCGTCCCAGTGTTGATGTTATTACTGGACTAATTAAGGCTAATGTACCTTCACGAATTTCTTTTGCTGTCTCCAGTGGGATAGATTCGCGAACAATTCTCGATCAAACTGGAGCTGATAAATTGCTAGGGCGAGGCGATATGCTGTATATGCCAGTAGGAGCTGCTAAACCTGAAAGAATTCAGGGAGCATATGTATCTTCGCATGAAGTAGAAAAAGTGATTGCTTGGGTTAAGGAGCAACAGCAACCTGAATATGATCAAGAACTAATCCCTAAAAAAGGAGAAGAAACGACCGAAAATGCTGCTGACGAACCGGTAGATGAATTATACGATCAAGCAGTTGACATGGTTCAGCGGCAACAAGCGGCCAGTGTATCAATGTTACAAAGACGTTTTCGAATCGGATATAATCGAGCAGCACGAATTGTGGACGAAATGGAAGCAAGAGGAGTAGTCGGTCCATCAGAAGGATCTAAACCACGTCAGGTACTTGTTAAACCTACAAAAGATCAAACAAAATAGTAATTTTTAAGAAAGTTTAGCATGTAACAATTTTGCTTAGTTTTATTTAAATTCATGGTAAAATTAAAGATGTTGTGTGCAATTATAGTAGAAATTTAGCAAGTGCGGTATAATTGCATTGCTGTTTTTGATTGATAGTTTATCAAAAAGGAATGTTTTATTTGAAACGAGCAATCGTATTTGGTGCCATGGGTGGAATTGGACAAGCTATTTGTGCTGACTTAGCTAATAGCGGCTGGTCACTTTATCTTCACTATAATCAAGATGAGCAAAAAGCATCTAATATGGTGCAAAGATATAGTCGGCTTTATCCTCAACAAGATTTTATTCCAATCAAATTGAGTTTTTTGACAGATAATAAAGGCTTGATGGAGTTTGTTAATAGTTTATTACCTATTAATGCTGTTGTTTTTTCTCAGGGTATTACGGATTACACTTTTCTGAGCGACCAAGATCTGAATAAAATTGATCAACTTGTACAAGTTAATTTGAACACACCAATTAAATTGACAAGTCTACTTGAATCATTACTGATAAAAAATGATTTTAGTCGTATTGTATATCTTGGTTCTGTTTATGGTGGAAATGGTAGTGCACTAGAAGCAGTATATAGTTCAACTAAAGCTGGATTGTCGCGTTTTGCACAAAGTTATGCGCGAGAAGTGGCATCAGCAAATTTGACAGTTAATGTTATTGCTCCTGGGGCAGTAGATACAAAGATGAATGCGTTACTTTCATCTGAAACTATGGTAGAAGTTAAGGAAGAAATTCCGTTGGGTCGCTTAGCAAAGGGTACGGATATTTCTTACTGGGTCAGAACCTTGCTTGATCCGAATGCGAATTATTTGACGGGACAAACAATTTATGTCAGTGGAGGCTGGCTTATATAAATAAAAATTAATAGTTAGTAGTATATGTTATACTCAATGTATAAAATAAAGAATTTAAAGAGGTAACTATGGCGGATATCGGAGACAAATTACGCAGTGCCAGAGAGGCAAAAGGACTTTCAATTGAAGATGTTGAAAAAGCAACTAAGATTCAAGGTAGATATCTGACGGCAATTGAGCAAAATGATTTTGATAAGCTACCAGGTGACTTTTATGTACGCGCTTTTATTAGACAATATGCTCAAGTAGTCGGATTAGATGGTAAAGAATTACTTAATGAATATCACCAAGAAATACCACAAGCTGAACCTGATGAGTATGTTGAAGAATCTATCGATAATAAAAGTGAAGAAGTAAGTAAGACTACTAACAGTAAAAAAAAGCTCTGGAAAGATTATCTTCCGCGAATTATTATTATTTTAGGAATCGTAGTAGTTGTGCTAGTGTGTTATATGGTATATGCCCACTTTTCATCAGCAGGAAATCAGAATAATAATTCTGCTAGCGATGTATCGGTTTCATCAGAAAATACTAGCAGACCAAAAAAAGTTAAAAAGGCTAAACCCAACCTAGTCAAAGTTAGGGAATTAGCTGTAAATCAATATGAAATTACTGGTTTAAAGAAGAATCGTAATATAGTAGTTCGAGCAGGTGATCAAGTAACAACGATTTCGGTTGCAATGAATGGTGTGAATCAAGGAGCCCAGACCTTGACTGCGGGGCAAAAACATACAGTGCGTATACCTGAAAGTGCCCAAACAGTAGTTGTTACTTTTAGCAATGCGCTTGGAACGACCGTTTCAGTTGGTGGCAAAAAAGTACCTTATAATGGCCAAAGTGCAGGGCTATCACTAACCTTATTTATTGGTAAGCATCACCAAGTTCAAAGAAATGGTGAGGTAAATCAAAATAACAATACAAGGAATGCTAATACTGGTACTACCCAAAACCAGCGTACTGAAACTGAGCAAAATCAAGACCACCATCAGACCAATAATACTGAAAATAACAGCACCACTAACAATAATCAATCTACTGGACAGCAAACTAACGGTCAGGTAAACCATGATAATCAAACCGATACTACTGATCATCATCAAGCTAATAATAACTCAAGCAGTTCGTCTGATAACCAAGGTGGCAGCAGTAACTAATTACTGTATTTTAGGAGGAAAATTTAAGAATGAATTTACCCAATAAGTTGACGGTGTTTAGAATATTTCTAATACCGGTATTTATGTTAATTGTTATCTTTGGCGGAGATGCAAGTTTTAAAGTAGCAGGTAGTACTGTTTACTGGAATTTAGTTATTGCAGCGATAGTTTTTGCAGTAGCATCAGCTACTGACTGGTTTGACGGTCATCTTGCTCGCTCACGCAATTTAGTGACCAATTTTGGTAAATTTGCGGATCCATTAGCAGATAAGATGTTAACTATGACTGCTTTTGTTATGTTAATTTCATTAAAATTAGCACCAGCTTGGATTGTGGCAATTATTGTCTGTCGTGAGTTAGCAGTTACTGGGTTACGGCTGATTTTAGCTGAAAATAAAGGTCAAGTAATGGCAGCTGAGATGCCGGGAAAGATTAAGACAACTTGTCAGATGCTGTCGATTATTTTCTTATTAATTGGTGATATTTATCATATTGGAACAGTTTTACTCTATCTTGCTTTGATTTTTACAATATATTCTGGCTATGATTATTTTCGTAGTTCTTGGAATATCTTCAAAGGTTCAATGTAGTTTTAAATATTTAAAAACACTAACAATGTTAGTGTTTTTTATTTTAGTTTTATAATTTAAAAAATATGTAATAGTATATTATTGCCCGTCTTTAATTATGTTGATAGGATTGAACTATAATACTATTGAAAAAAGGGGGAAATATTATGGTAAAAAATATACCGATGGTTGAATTTAAGAATGTAACAAAGCTATATCCTAAAATGAGCAAACCAGCTGTTGACAACATTAACTTCAAAATAAATAAGGGTGAATTTTGCTGTCTAATTGGAACCTCTGGCTCGGGTAAAACAACACTAATGCGAATGATTAATCGGATGAATAGTGTAACTAAGGGAAAGGTTTTAATTAAAGGAAAAAATGTTAAAGAATTTAACCCTGTTTTTTTAAGACGACATATTGGATATGTGATTCAGAGTAATGGCTTAATGCCTCATATGACGATTCGACAAAATATTGCTCTGGTACCAAAATTATTAAAATGGCCAAAGGAAAAAATAGCGGTTGCTGTAAATAAGTTAATAGAATTAGCTCAGTTACCTAAATCATATTTAGATCGCTATCCTAATGAATTATCTGGTGGTCAGCAGCAGCGAGTAGGTGTCATTAGAGCTTTAGCTGCAAATCAAAACTTGATTTTAATGGATGAGCCATTTGGTGCATTAGATCCGATTACGCGTGAAAGTTTGCAGACTTTAGTGAAAAATTTACAATCCAAGTTAGGTAAAACAATAGTGTTTGTTACACATGATATGGATGAAGCCCTAAAGCTTGCTACTAAAATAGTTGTTTTACACGGGGGTCATTTAATTCAGGTTGGCTCACCAGATGAAATTTTGCACTATCCAAAAAATAAATTTGTAGAGAATTTGATTGGTGAAAAGCGCCTTTCTGAAGCAAAATATGAAACTGTTAAAGTAAAAAACGTGATGCTCACTGATCCCGTCAAAATTAATCAAACGGCTTCTTTAACGGCTGCATTAGCAATGATGAAGGAACATCGAGTTGATACGCTGTTAGTTGTTGATCTCGAAAATCACTTTAAAGGATATATTTCAATTAATGAGTTACAGAAAAAATATAACCATGCTAATAAGATTAGTGAAATTTTATTAACTAAAATTCCAGTCCTAAGACCAGATGAATATTTACGTGATAATTTTAGTCGAATTTTAAGCCGCGCTGGACAATATATTCCGGTTGTTGACGATAATGAAAGATTAGTAGGTATAGTAACTCGTTCTAGCCTGGTTAATGTGATTTATGAAAAAATATGGGGCGATAAAACAGCTTTAATTGAAAAATCAGAAAAAGAGGTAAAATAATGGTTGCTTTTTTAACTCAACATGGATTAGAGTTAATTGTTAAAACTTGGCAGCAAATTTATATAGCGATTATTTCATTATCCTTAGGAATTATTGTAGCAATTCCTTTAAGCGTTTTTTTACTAAAAATTCCACGAATTGCGAAAATAATAATTTCGATTACGAGCATTTTGCAAACTATTCCAGCTCTTGCATTATTAGCAATGATGATTCCATTATTTGGAGTAGGACGTTTGCCAGCAATTATTGCACTTTTTTTGTATAGTTTAATGCCAATTTTGCGTAATACTTATGTGGGACTAACTAATGTGGATACTAATATTATCGATTCTGCTCGTGGTCTTGGCATGACCAAAATACAATTAATTACTAAAGTAAGGCTCCCTTTAGCAATGCCGGTAATTATGGCTGGAATTCGTTTAGCTGCAATTTATATAATTGCTTGGGCAACATTGGCTTCCTATATTGGAGCTGGAGGATTAGGCGATTTTATTTTTAGTGGACTTAGTCTTTATCAACCTGATTTAATTCTTGGTGGAACCCTCCCAGTAATTGCTTTAGCATTATTAACAGATTTTTTACTTGGTTTACTAGAGAAAAAAATTATTCCTAAAGGTATATAGGGAGGCTTAGTAATGAAAAGACGAGCAAAAATATTAATTTCTACCATTACATTTATGACTATGATAGCTACTTGTGCGTGTGGATTAGTTGATAATCAACCTAGTAGTGATCAGATTAGAGTAACTGCCTTAACAACAACTGAATCTCAAATTGTCGCTAACATAATTGTTCAATTAATTGAACATGAAACGCCATATCGCGCTTCCATTGTTAATAATTTAGGTTCAGCCCCAATGCAGCACCAAGCATTGTATCGTCATGATGCTGACATCCAAGCGGTTGCCTATGATGGGGGTGAATTGACTGCTAATTTACATCTAGCTCCAATTAAAAATGCAAAAAGGGCCAATCAGACAGTGCGGAGTGAGGCGAAAAGAAGGTGGGATCAAACATATCTTCCCACTTATGGCTTTGCCAATAATTATGCCTTTATGGTAAAAAAAAGTGCACAAAAAAAATATAATTTATATAAAATTTCTGACTTAAAACAATGGCAAAATAAATTTTCATTTGGAGTTGCTTCGGAATGGATTAATGCACCAGGAGTTGGTTATAGGCAGTTTAAGCAAGCGTATCATATGGCTTTTACCAAAATTGAGCCAATGAATATTGGTCTGGTTTATTCCGCCCTAAAAAGTGGTAAAGTGAATGTGATTTTAGGTTATTCTACGGATGGGCGAATTGATAGCTATCGATTAAAATTATTAAAGGATAATAAGCATTTTTTTCCGCCATATAATTGCGGCATGTTAATTAATAATTATTTATTACGTAATCACCCCGACCTTAAGCCTCTTTTGATGAGATTAGTGGGGAATATTAGTATTCATGACATACGAAGAATGAATTTTGAAGTAGATGATAGATTACTAGAACCCTCTACCGTGGCTCATCAATTTTTGGTAAAACATAATTTTTTTAGGGGTAAAAATAATGGCTAATTTAACTTTATGGCAACAATTTATTTATTATTATCAACATAATGGCAATTATATACTTAGTCAATTTAATCGTACTTTTTTAATGTCAGTTTATGGTGTATTGTTTGCAGCAATTATTGGTATTCCGCTGGGAATTGTGATTGCTCGTAATACACATTTGGGAAGTTTTGTGCTTGAATTTGCTAATTTCATTCAGACAATCCCCTCACTTGCTCTTTTGTCAATCGTAATGATTGGAATGGGTTTAGGAGTAAAAACAGTTGTTTTTACTGTTACGCTATATTCATTGTTACCAATTATTAAAAATACATATACTGGCATGTGCAGTGTTGATAAAAATATTATTGATTCAGGTAAAGGTATGGGAATGACTAAGCTGCAATTACTTTATTTGGTTCGGTTACCTTTATCAATTTCAGTAATTGTAGCTGGTTTAAAAAATGCTTTAGTAGTAGCAATTGGAATTACTTCAATTGGTTCTTTTGTTGGTGCCGGCGGATTAGGCGATATTATTATTCGCGGTACTAATGCAACTAGCGGCAACGCAATAATTTTAGCTGGGGCGTTTCCCACTGCATTAATGGCAGTATTAGTTGATCTATTGCTTAACTTGGTCCAAAATTGGGTACAACCTAAAGGATTAAAAAAATAAATCAAAAAATATGGGTTATTTTTGCATATATATTAGTAGGGCTTAAGCTTATTTAAACATTTGTTCGCTATATTTCTTGCAAATATATCTTCAAGCAACGTATAATTAATGAGTATAAACTGGTGATTATTATTTTAGAGGAGGAAAAGTCTTGCCCAAAGATGAAAAGCAGGCAGCATTGGAAAATGCGCTTAAAAAAATAGAAAAGAACTTCGGTAAGGGCGCTGTTATGCGCATGGGCGATAAAGCAGATACTAAAATTTCAACGATTCCATCTGGTTCACTTGCACTTGACTCAGCTTTAGGGGTCGGGGGCTATCCACGGGGAAGAATTGTTGAAATTTATGGTCCTGAATCTTCTGGTAAGACCACGGTTGCTTTACATGCTGTAGCTGAAGTACAAAAGCGTGGTGGTACGGCTGCTTACATTGATGCTGAAAATGCAATGGATCCAGCATATGCAGAAGCCTTAGGGGTTGATGTGGATTCACTCATTTTATCGCAGCCTAATACTGGTGAAGAAGGATTACAAATTGCGGATACACTAATTACAAGTGGTGCAATTGATATTTTAATTGTCGACTCTGTAGCTGCTCTAGTTCCCCAAGCTGAAATTGACGGAGAAATGGGTGATAGTCATGTGGGGTTACAAGCACGTTTAATGAGTCAGGCTTTGCGTAAGCTTTCTGGAAATATTAACAAGACAAAGACAATTGCCATTTTTATTAATCAAATTAGAGAAAAAGTTGGCATTATGTTTGGTAATCCGGAAACGACTCCAGGTGGGCGCGCACTTAAGTTTTATGCGACAATCCGTTTAGAAATTAGACGTGCAGAAAAAATTAAGCAGACTGGTGGCGAAATAACGGGAAATCGTGTCAAAATTAAAGTTGTTAAAAACAAAGTTGCACCGCCTTTTAAAGTTGCGGAAGTAGATATGATGTATGGCAAAGGTATTTCCCAAAGTGGTGAATTGCTAGATATGGCAGCTGATAAAGATATTATTGCGAAAGCTGGCTCTTGGTATTCATACAAAGATGAACGTATTGGTCAGGGGCGTGAAAATGCAAAGCAATATTTAGAAGATCATCCAGAAATATACGCTGAAGTTCAAAAGGAAGTTCGTCATATTTATGGTATTGATGAAGAAGCCATTTCTGAACGTGAAGATCCAGAAAATGCTAAAGCTAAAAAAGCTAAGGCAACCAAACCAGAAACTAAAACGACTTCTGCTGAAAAAGAAGTAGATGACAAAAGTAACTAGAATTGAAGAAATTAACCTTGATCTATAAATTTTGGTCAAGGTTTTTTTTAGTTGATTGACATAAGTGATTAGGTTATTTATCATTAAGTTTGTGTGAATAATCTAAAAATAAAAAAAGGCGATAGTAATCATGATAAAAACAATTTTGGTTCCCATCGCGATTGCTATTATTTCAATTTTACTAGGTTTAATTATTGGCTATTATTTCAGAAAAAATATTTGGGAAAAGAAAGCTCAAAATGCCAAAAAGAATGCTGATAATATTTTAGCTGAAGCAAAGTCTCAAGTGGCAGCTACCCAAGCTGAAATAAGTTTTCAAAAGCAAGCTGCTGAAACTTTAAAGCAGAGTGCACTAAATATTAAAAAAGAAAAAATTCTTGAAGCGCAAGAGCAAATTCAAACTTATCGACAAAAGGTTGAAGATGAATTAAATGTTAAGCGCGATTTGGTTGCACGCGATACTAATCGTTTAAAGCAACAAGAAGATACTTTTGAACATAAAAACTCTTTATTGACGGAAAAGGAAGCCGAATTAACTGAAAAAGAAAATCACTTTCGTAAGCAAGAACTAGAGCTAAAGAAAAATATAAAGGTTGTAACTGACTTAGTCGATCAAACTAAGGAAAAGCTGTACGAGGTTGCTCAACTGAGTAAAGATCAAGCACAGAAGTTAGTTTTGACCCAATTATCTGATGAACTAGTTAAGGAACGGGCAGAAATGATCAAGGATAGTAATGAAGAAATTCGGGTTAAAGCTGATCATTATGCCCGTAAAATTATTATTGATGCAATTCAAAGTAGTTCGGCTGATACTGTTGCTGAAACAACAGTTTCAGTAGTTAATTTGCCTAATGAGGAAATGAAGGGAAGAATTATTGGTCGAGAAGGTCGGAATATTCGCTCCTTTGAAGCTCTAACTGGAGTTGATTTAATAATTGATGATACTCCTAAAGTAGTTACTTTGAGTGGCTTTGACGCGATTCGACGTGAAATTGCTAAACGAGCAATGGAACGGCTGGTTAAGGATGGTCGTATTCATCCAGCTCGAATTGAAGAGATGGTTGATAAAGCACGCAAAGAAGTCAATGATGACATTTATGAAGCTGGTGAAAGCGCATTAATGGAGCTAGGGATTCATCGAATGAATCCTGAACTTGTTAAAATTCTTGGTCGCCTTAAATATCGAACGTCCTATGGCCAGAATGTTTTAGGGCATTCAATTGAAGTGGCTAAATTAGCTGGAGCAATGGCGGCTGAGCTTGGTTTAAATGAAAAATTAGCAGTTCGCGCGGGATTATTACACGATATAGGAAAAGCCATCGATCATGATATTGAAGGTTCACACGTTGAAATTGGTGTAGAATTAACTAGAAAATATCATGAATCAGATGTAGTTGTTAATGCAATTGCGGCCCATCACGGTGATGTACCGAAGTTATCATTTATTGCTGAGCTAGTAGTGGCGGCAGACACGATATCTTCGGCTCGACCTGGGGCAAGAAGTGAAAGTTTAGAAAATTATATAAGAAGATTAACTGAATTAGAACAAATTGCTAAAAGATATGATGGAGTTGATCAAGCTTATGCCATTCAAGCTGGACGAGAAGTTCGCGTGATGGTCAAGCCAGATAAGATTTCAGATGACCGAATTACTGTATTGGCCCATGATATTCGTAAGCAAGTTGAAAAGGAACTTGATTACCCAGGTAATATTAAAATTACGGTTATCCGTGAAAAAAGGGTAGTCGCAGTTGCAAGATAAAAAAGCTGAATTAAAAAATTCAGCTTTTTTGATTTGTGTTTAAATATAGTAAAAAATTCAATTATTAAATAGTAAATTTTGTGATTTGTGGATTTTTGCTTCACCCTGTATAATTAAAGCAATTAATTATGAAAGTAGTCGACTATGTTTAAAATTATTGTTGAATTATTCTTTCTAGTGATTATTCAAGCGTCAATTACACCATTTATTAGGCGTCTTGCCTTTGTTTTGGGGGCGGTTGATAATCCTAATGCTAGAAGAGTTAATAAAAAACCAATGCCAACCCTTGGTGGCTTGGGTATCTTTGTGACCTATAATATTGGTACATTTGTTCTATTGCGAGAGCAGTTTCCCACGCATGAAGCTTTTAGTGTATTGTTAGCTTCTAGTGTAATTGTTTTAACGGGAATTATTGATGATATTCTAGAACTAAAGCCGCGCCAAAAAATGTTTGGCATTTTAATTGGTGCTTTAATTATTTATTTTTTGGCTGACATTAAGATGAATGTACTCAATTTGCCACTCTTGAATAAACAGATTAATTTGGGCTGGTGGAGTTTGCCAATTACAATTTTTTGGATTCTTGCATTGACTAATGCAGTAGATTTAATTGATGGGTTAGATGGCTTAGCTGATGGTGTATCACTAATATCGCTGATTACCATGGGAATTGTTGGTTACTTTTTTTTACATACCAATCAACTTTATATTCCAATTAGTTGTTTTATGCTAGCTGCTTGTTTACTGGGCTTTTTACCATATAATTTTTACCCCGCAAAGATATTTTTGGGTGATACAGGTGCTTTGTATATTGGTTTTATGATTGCTATTTTTTCTTTAAAGGGACTAAAGAATGTTACTTTTATTTCACTCTTAGTACCAGTAACAATTTTAGGTGTGCCAATTACTGATACCATTTATGCAATGATTCGGCGTAAGTTGAATAACCAACCTGTTTCGCAAGCAGATAAGCACCACTTACATCATCAATTAATGAAGATGGGCTTGACTCATCGACAGACAGTTTTAGCAATCTATTCTTTATCATTGATTTTTTCATTTATTTCACTGTTATTCTTGTTATCACCAACCTGGGGGATGTGGTTGTTAATTGCAGGACTAGTTGTTGCATTAGAAGTATTTGTGGAATCGATTGGCCTGCTAGGAGAAAAATATAAGCCCTTATTATGTTTACTTCAAAAACTAATTAGTATGCGCAGTAAAAATGATCCAACAGTTGAAGTATGGCATTTAGGTCAAGAAAAACCAGAACAATTAAAAAATAAGAAGCATGATTGACCGAGTTGAATTCAATAAAAAAGCCATGGAAATAGTTTGATTTCCATGGCTTTTAATTATTGTGAATGATAATTATGTTCGGTAATAGGAACTTCGATATAACGTTTTTCGCCTAGGTTGAACGTGATTTGTCCAGCTAAAAGATTGGTTAGGTTATTTTCAACAGCAGTTCGTACTTTTTCGTCGACAAAAATTTGAATATTTACATCTACTCCATAATCAGTATTGGCAATAAAAATTTGTTCATTAGTTAAAAAATGTTGTACCTCATCAAATTTATTATATGCAACATGAAAATCGACTTTTTGCTGTTGCATGCGTTTAACCACTCCAATTGTTTCAGCCGCTTCAGTCACGCTATTTGAATAAGCACGAATTAGTCCACCAGTACCAAGTTTAATTCCACCAAAATAACGTGTCACTACAGCAGTTACATTTTTTAGATTCATCAATTGCAGTGCTTTTAATTCCGGAACTCCTGCTGTTCCAGCAGGTTCGCCGTTATCACTAGCTTTGACATGATCTTCTACGACATAAGCATAGGTATTGTGGGTTGCATCTCGGTATTTTTTAGTAATAGCCGCAATTGCTTGGTCAGCTTCAACTATTGTATTAGTTCGTACTAAGGTGGTAATAAAACGACTTTTCTTAATTATTAGTTCATTTGTACCATTATTCTTAATAGTTAAATAATTTTTTTCTTGCATCAAAAGAATTCACCTTCGTTTTACGTACTTATAGATTGGAGGGAAAGTAGATGGAAAATTTAACTAGCCTCATCGGCCGCCAATGGATTGGTAGTCAAGAGGATTTTAGCATAAATACCGATTTAACAAAAGTAAGTGCGATTGAAGATAGTCATTGCAAGCGGTGTGGGGCAATGGTTAATGCCAAATTGCCAAACGGTAAGCGGTATTGTCGTTCATGTATTGAACTGGGACGAATTGTTGAAGGTGACATTTTGATTCGGAATGAACAAGAAGTTGCTTTTCCCAAAGATAAACGCCAATTAACATGGAATGGTAAGTTAACGCCTTTGCAAGAAAAAATTTCGCAAAAATTAGTTGAAAATTTCATAAATAAGAAAAATACTTTGGTCTATGCGGTGACAGGGGCGGGTAAAACAGAAATGCTTTTTGCCTTGATAAATCAAAGCTTAAGTTGGGGTCAACGCTGTTGTATTGCTAGTCCTAGAATCGATGTTGTTAATGAATTATACCCGCGTTTTAAAGCGGCTTTTAATAAAACTAAAATTGGTAAATATCACGGTCAAGAATATGTTGATCCAAGGCTTGATCAATTAACAATTTGTACTACACATCAATTATTAAAATTTTATCATGCATTTGATCTGTTAGTAATTGATGAGACTGATTCTTTTCCGTATGTTGAAAATAATACTTTGCATTTTGCGGCTAAGAATGCATTAAAAATAGCTGGTGTTCAAGTTTATCTAACAGCTACGCCAACTAAAGATTTATTAGCAGATGTTAAAGTAGGAAAAATCGAAATTTTACAGTTAAAGCGGCGATTTCATGGTGGCAAGTTACCTTTACCAAAAGAGAAAATGTTTTTACGGCCCTTTTTAAGTAAGGGCAAAATTCATCCTAAGTTACTAAAGGAGATTATTGCTGTAACTAAAAAAGGACATCCGCTTTTACTTTTCGTACCGCGAATTGAACAAATCTCTTTGTATTTGTCAGCTCTTAAGCAAGTTGAACAACTTAGGCAAATAAAAATAGCTGGTGTTTATGCTGGCGATAAAGAGCGTCTAGAAAAAGTACAGCAATTTCGCAATCAAAAATTGCAAATTCTAGTAACAACGACAATCTTAGAGCGGGGAGTAACGTTTAAGCATGTTTGGGTGATTATTGTTCAAGCAGATGATAAAATTTATACCGCTTCGAGCTTAGTTCAGATTGCGGGAAGAGTGGGACGGGCTAAAAATGATACTGATGGGTTAGTGTTATTTTGCTATCACAAGTATACAAACCAGTTACGGAAAGCATCACAGCAGATTAAGGAACTTAATAGATGAAAAAATGTTTACTATGTAATCAAATGTTTGCGCCTATTTTGTCGTTAAATCAGCTTCTTTCTTGGCGAAAATGGCATGAAGAACAGCTATGTCATCATTGTTTAGCCCAATTTGAATTTTTACCTGCAATTAGCTGCAAAATTTGCTCGGGTAAATTACTACAAGACGCTGATAAGCAAAGTTTGATTTGTTCAGATTGCCGCCGTTGGCAAAAAATCTATGGTAACAATGTACTCTATCATCAAGCGGTTTATCTATATAATCAGGCATTTCACGATTTAATGGTCAATTATAAACGTTATGGAGATTATGTTTTATGTTATGTTTTACAAGATTTATGCTATAAAAATTTAGCTAAAATAAAGGCTGACTACTATGTACCAATCCCCACATCTGCTAGCCACATAGCTGAGCGGCAATTTGACACAGTTAGTGCAATTTATGGTGATTTAGTTAATTTAACTACTATTTTGGGTAAAATTGATGGGCAACAAGCACAAGGTGAAAAAAGTAGAAAAGAGCGCTTGCAAAGTAAACAAAGCTTTTTTATAAAAGCTAAATATAATATTGACTTAAATATGAAAAAAGTTTTGCTTTTGGATGATATTTATACTACGGGCAGGACCTTGTATCATGCACGGGATGCGGTTTTGGCGACCTTCCCTAGGGCTAAAATAAGTAGCTTTTCAGTTTGCAGATAGAATAATATTGTTCAGCGCTTTCAATTTTTGTTATAATGTAAGTATCGTAAGACTGCATAAGCAGTTGAAAGGAGAATCTCATATGTTAAAGTATAATGTTCGTGGTGAAAATATTGAGGTAACCGATGCTTTGCGTAGTTACGTTGAGAAGCGCTTAAAAAAATTAGAAAAATATTTTGATATGACTCAAGAGATGGTTGCTCATGTAAACTTAAAGGTGTATCGTGATCGGACTGCCAAAGTTGAAATTACTATTCCACTGCCATACTTAGTATTGAGAGCAGAAAAGACAACTGATGACATGTATCGTAGCATCGACTTTGTCTCTGAAAAACTGGAAAGACAGATTAGAAAATACAAAACACGTGTAAACCGTAAGGGGCGCGAAAAGGGTGTGGATAATTTCTTCGTTGAACAAGTGGTAGATGAAGATGTAAATGAAGAAATTCAGGATACTGATAGTGGGTTTACCATTGTGCGTAATAAGCAGATTGGTTTAAAGCCAATGAATCCTGAAGAAGCTATTTTACAAATGAATATGCTAGAACATGATTTCTTTGTCTTTCAAGACGCTGAAACAAATGGAACCAGTATTGTTTATCGCAGGAATGATGGGCAATATGGTTTAATTGAAACTAAATAAAATAGTGTATTTGAATGAGGACCCCACATTTAATGTGAGGTTTTTATTTGGTTAATTTTTCATTTAGCGCTAATCATGTTAAAATTAGCATGTGTTTTTATACTTAAGTACATATAAGGATCGATTAAATGGTAAACGTTTTAAAGAAACTATACAATAACGATAAAAGAGAACTAAAAAGATTTGAAAAAATAGCAAATCAAGTTGAAAGTTATGCTGACAAATATGATCAACTTACTGATGATCAACTAAAAGCAAAAACTCCAGAATTTCGTGAACGGCTAGCTAAAGGTGAAAGCTTAGATGATCTTTTACCCGAAGCTTTTGCAGTAGCGCGTGAAGGAGCCAAAAGGGTACTGGGACTATTCCCATTTCATGTCCAAATTTTGGGTGGAATTGCATTACACTTTGGTAATATTGCGGAAATGATGACCGGTGAAGGTAAGACTTTAACTGCCACAATGCCTGTATATTTGAATGCTTTAACAAGTAAAGGTGTTCATGTTGTCACAGTTAATGAATATCTTTCGAGCCGTGATCAAGAAGAAATGGGTCAGCTTTATAAGTGGTTAGGTTTGACTGTTGGCTTGAATCTTAATTCAATGTCACCTGACGAAAAAAGAGAAGCATATAACTGTGATGTTACTTATTCAACTAATGCTGAATTAGGCTTTGACTATTTGCGGGATAACATGGTTGTCTATAAGGAACAAATGGTGCAGCGAGAACTTAACTATGCCATTATTGATGAGGTCGATTCCATCCTAATTGATGAGGCAAGGACGCCACTAATTATTTCAGGTGAAGCAGAACAGGCTAATGGTGATTATATTCGGGCTGATCGTTTTGTTAAGACTTTGAAAGAAGATACTAGTGGCGATGATGCGGATGACGATGAAGATCATGGCGATTACAAGATTGATTGGCCTACTAAGACGATTTCTTTAACTAGAACTGGTATTCAGAAGGCTTGTGATCACTTTGGCTTGAAGAACTTGTATGATGTAGAAAATCAAAAATTAGTTCACCATTTGGACCAAGCTTTACGCGCTAATTACATCATGCTTAAAGATATTGATTATGTTGTTCAAGATGGGGAAGTTTTAATTGTTGATTCTTTCACTGGTCGGGTTATGAGTGGCCGGCGCTATTCTGATGGTCTGCACCAAGCAATTGAAGCAAAAGAAAACGTTAAAATTCAAGAAGAATCAAAGACGCAGGCGACAATTACTTACCAGAACTTCTTTAGAATGTATAAGAAACTATCTGGTATGACTGGTACCGCTAAAACAGAGGAAGAAGAATTTCGTGAAATATACAATATGCAGGCGATTACGATTCCAACTAACCGACCTAAAATTCGTCAAGACAAGTCTGATATCCTATACCCAACTTTAACTTCAAAACTAGCTGCAGTAGTGGAAGAAATTAAAGAACGTCATGCAAAAGGTCAACCCGTGTTAGTTGGTACAGTTGCTGTTGAAAGTTCAGAGCGGTTGAGTCAGCTACTAAAAGAAGCAGGTATTCCACATGCTGTTTTGAATGCTAAGAATCATGCTAAAGAAGCCCAAATTATCATGAATGCAGGTCAACGCGGTGCTGTAACTATTGCTACTAATATGGCTGGTCGTGGGACTGACATTAAACTTGGACCTGGAGTAAAAGAGCTCGGTGGACTAGCAGTGATTGGTACTGAGCGGCATGAATCACGGCGAATCGATAATCAACTTCGTGGGCGTGCTGGTCGGCAAGGGGATCCAGGTGTTACCCGTTTTTACCTTTCACTTGAAGATGATTTAATGAAACGCTTTGGTGGTGATCGGGTTAAGGACTTTTTGGATCGACTATCTGACAATGATGATGAAAAAGTGATTGAAAGTCGTTTAATCACGCGCCAAGTTGAATCTGCTCAAAAACGAGTAGAAGGTAATAACTATGATACCCGTAAACAAACATTACAGTATGATGATGTTATGCGAATTCAACGTGAAATTATTTATGGTGAAAGAATGCGAGTTATTGATGAAGATAATTCACTTAACTTTGTTTTAATACCGATGATTAAGCGTACAATTGATAGTCAAGTTGATATGTTTACTCAAGGAGATCGTAGTAAATGGCGGCTTGATTCATTGCGGGACTTCATTAGTTCAAGTTTGTTAAGAGAAGATGAAGTAGATAAAATCAACTTCAAGACGATTACAGTTCCTGAATTAAAGCAAAAATTATATGATGCTGTAGAAGCTAATTATAATGAAAAGTCGCAAGCATTGGCTGACCCATCTGAGATGCTCGAATTTGAAAAAGTTGTTATTTTGCGAGTGGTTGATGACCGCTGGACAGATCATATTGATGCAATGGATCAATTGCGGCAGTCGATTAGCTTGCGTGGTTATGGTCAACTTAATCCACTTGTTGAATATCAAGATTCTGGTTACAGTATGTTTGAAGAAATGATTTCAAATATTGAATTTGATGTAACTCGCTTATTTATGAAGGCTGAAATCAGACAAAATCTTAGTCGGTAAAAGTTAAGATTGAAGAGAAAGTTACAGCTTTCTCTTTTTTACTATAAATTTATGATGGAGAAACACTTATGATGGAAATTAGTGAAATTCAAAGTGAGTTGGCTAACTTGCAAAAGCGGTTAAACCACTTTAGGGGGTCTCTTTGACCTTGATGCAATTGCTGAAAGTATTGCGATTAATGAGAGTAAAATGCAAGAGCCCTCATTTTGGGATAAGCAAGAGCGCGCCCAAAAATTAATTGCCGAAACAAACTTATTAAAGGAAAAGCGTGATTCTTTTTTAAGTTTGCAGGAAAATTATCAAAATGAATTGACCGCCATTGAATTATTAAATGAAGAGCCAGATCAAGATTTACAAATAGAAGTTGAAGCTGATTTAGAAAAGCTGCAAAGTGCATTCCATAACTATGAGATGGATTTGCTTTTGGCAGGTAAATATGACAGCCATAATGCCCTGTTAGAAATTCATCCTGGTGCAGGCGGTACAGAGGCAATGGATTGGGGACAGATGCTATTGCGAATGTATCAGCGTTATTGTGAAATGAATGGTTTTAACTTTGAAATTAATAATTATGAAGCAGGTGAAGAAGCTGGGCTTAAGAGTGTTAACGTAAGAATTAGCGGTAAAAATGCTTATGGGTTATTGAAATCAGAAAATGGAGTTCATCGCTTAGTAAGAATTTCACCGTTTGACTCGGCTAAAAGAAGACATACTTCTTTTGCTGCGGTTGAAATTATTCCCGAAATTGATGATAGTATTAAAATTGATATTAATCCCAAAGATTTACGAATTGATGTTTATCGTTCAAGTGGCGCAGGCGGCCAGCATATTAATAAGACATCGAGTGCAGTGCGAATTACTCATTTGCCAACAGGTTTTGTTACCACTTCGCAAGCACAGCGTTCGCAATTACAAAATCGCGAAACTGCAATGAATGAGTTACGCGCAAAGCTTTTTCATTTAGAAGAAGAAAAAAAACGCCAGCATAAACAAGAGCTTAAAGGTGAGCAAATGGAGAATGGCTGGGGTTCGCAAATTAGGTCCTATGTCTTTCATCCTTATAATTTAGTTAAAGATTTGCGCACAGGTTATGAAACTGCTGATACTAGCGGTGTAATGGATGGAAAATTGCAGCCATTTGTTTATGCATATTTACAATGGCAGCTTAGTCAAGAGAATCCGGAATAGGTTAAATAATAGGTGTAAAAATGAGTTTTTTGGGAATTGTCAGTATTTTATTGTTAGTGTTAATTGCCTTATTCATTATTTTTGCTATGTTTCATATTATCTTTATGCTTTTACCGGCAATTATAGTTATTGCTTTAATTATTTGGCTAATCAATTATTTCACTAAAGACAAAGATGATAGCTCTGCTAATCAGAAAAAAACTTGGAGTACGGGTTGGTCTAACGAAAATACCCCCAAACATAAGCGTAAAAAAGTGCGTGACGCCGAAACTAAGGATGTTGATAAGTAAAGTCTAGAGGTATAAGAATGGGAAATGCCATTAAATTAAAAAATCTAATTCGTGATAATCGGATAGTGCACGTTGTTCAGGGAGCGCAATATATTAGTGAGAAAGAAATTGTTGTTTCTGATATATATCGACCAGGCTTAGAATTAACTGGCTATTTTGATTTTTATCCGCAACAAAGAATTCAACTTTTAGGTCGTACAGAAATTTCTTATGCTGCTCGACTAGATCATGAAAGTCTAGTGCGGGTTTTTACCAAACTGTGTACACCAGAAACACCATGTTTTTTTGTTTCACGTTCGTTGCCAGTGCCACATGAATTAAAAGAAGCTGCTGATAAGGCGCAAATCCCGATTCTTTCTTCGCCAGAATCAACTACTTATGTAGCTAGTATTTTGACGGAGTATCTACGAGAGCGCCTTGCTGTTCGCGATACAATTCACGGAGTGTTTATTGAGGTCAAGGGATTAGGTATTTTGTTAACCGGTGATTCTGGTGTAGGGAAATCAGAAACGGCTTTAGGACTTATTAGGCGCGGACACCGGTTAATTGCTGACGATCGTGTTGATGTCTATCAAAAAGATGTTGAAACTGTGATGGGTGAACCACCGCAAATTTTAAGGCATTTGATGGAAATTCGCGGCATCGGTATTATTAATGTAATGGATTTATTTGGCGTAGGAGCTGTCAAAAATCGGGCTAATATTCAATTAGTAATTAAATTAGTTAATTGGGATAATAAGGCTAACTATGACCGTCTTGGCTTTGAAGAGAGTAAACGTGATATTTGTAATGTAGAAGTACCGCAAATTACAATTCCAGTTAAAGTCGGTCGCAATATGGAAGATATTATTGAAGTGGCAGCAATGAATTTTAGAGCTAAAAAAATGGGTTACAACGCAACTTCTGCTTTTGATGATAATTTAACTACTTTAATTGCCCAGAATTCACGAGAAAATTAAATAATTAAATAAAGGAAAATAAAATGACTTTAACAATTAATCCAGTTGCGTTTAACTTGGGTGATATTAGTGTTAAATGGTATGGCGTCATTATGGCAACTGCAATTATTTTAGCAGTAGTAATGGCAATTATTGAAGGCCAAAAAAGACATATTATAAGCGATGATTTTGTAGATTTACTTTTATGGGCAGTACCGATTGGCTATCTAGGTGCGAGGATATATTACGTTGCATTTGAATGGGACTATTATGCGCAACATCCAGATCAAATTATTGCAATTTGGAATGGGGGTATTGCTATATATGGTGGATTGATAGCCGGATTAATTGTTTTATTGGTATTTTGTTATAAGAAATTATTGCCACCGTTTTTGATGCTAGATATAATCGTTCCTGGAGTAATGGCAGCCCAAATTTTAGGCCGTTGGGGGAACTTTTTTAATCAAGAAGCCCATGGCGCAGCGACTTCACTCCAGTTTTTGCAGAGTTTACATTTACCACTATTTATCATTAATCAAATGAAAATAGCTGGCACTTATTATCAGCCGACGTTTTTATATGAATCTGTACTAAATCTTATTGGCTTAATTTTAATTTTACTTTTGCGCCATCGCAGACATATTTTCAAGCAGGGGGAAGTTTTTATGCTATATTTGGCTTGGTATGCTGTGGTAAGATTTTTTGTTGAAGGTTTGCGCACAGATAGTTTATATATTGCAAATACAATCAGGGTATCGCAACTGCTAAGTCTAGTTTTGTTTATCGTGGTTTTCTTGTTATTTATCTATCGTCGAGTAGTGGTTAAACCTAAGTGGTACTTAGATGGTAGTGAATTAAAATACCCGTATACAAGGGATTAAATATTGAGATAGTTATTAAAGAAAGTTTGGAAGTTAAATGACAAAAATTGCAGTTTTAGGAGCAGGTTCATGGGGAACGGTTTTAGGATCTTTACTTGCTGATAAAGGTAATGAGGTTATACTTTATGGTAATAATGCTCAAGTTAATCAAGAAATTAACACTGAGCATACTAATACACATTACATGAAGGATTGGCAAGTGAATGAAACGGTTTGGGCAACAGCTAATTTAAATCAGGCTTTAAATAATGCCGCAATTATCTTATTTGTTTTACCTACACAAGCAATTCGCAGTGTTGCAAAAGAAGTTAAGCTTGTTTTAAACCAAAGTAATCTTCAGCCATTGATAGTTACTGCTACTAAAGGAATTGAACCCGGTTCTAAAAAATTAATTTCAGAAATTTTAACAGAAGAAATATATCCGGAAAATCCAGAGAAAATAGTTGCTATTTCTGGGCCGAGCCATGCTGAAAGTGTAGCGCAAAAAGATCTTACTGCCATTACATGTGCTTCAATCAGTAAGGAAAATGCACAAAGAGTGCAAACTATTTTTACTAATGACTATTTACGCTTGTATACCAATAGTGATTTAATTGGTGTTGAAGTGGCTGGTGCGGTTAAAAATGTGATTGCAATTGCTGCAGGCATTTTAGCTGGTAAAGGTTATGGTGATAATGCAAAAGCAGCACTAATGACGCGAGGATTAGCTGAGATTACGCGTTTAGGTGTAAACTGCTACCAAGCACAGCCAATGACTTTTAGTGGTTTAGCGGGAATTGGCGATTTAATCGTAACTTGTACATCAGTCAATTCTCGTAACTGGCGTTGTGGCAAGCAATTGGGTGAAGGGAAGAGTTTTGCTTATATTGTTGAAAATATGGGTCAGGTGATAGAAGGCGCAACAACTGTTAAGGCAATTCATGAAATATGTCAGGAAAAAGCAATTGACATGCCAATTAGTGAAGCTGTTTATCGTGTTTTATATGAAAAAAGTAGTGTTGCTACTGAAATTACTAAAATGATGGATAGAAAGCCAAAACAGGAAATTAGACTTTAGAGTTATTTAGGAGTAGTATTTACTTACTAAAAGAAAGTGGCTAAGGTGAAAAAATGACTCAAAATTATGATGTAATTATTATAGGGGCTGGGCCAGGTGGCTTAACCGCAGCTTTATATGCCTCGCGAGCTAATTTGTCAGTTTTGCTTCTTGATCGCGGGCTTTATGGCGGTCAAATGAATAACACTGATGCAATTGATAATTATCCTGGATTTAGCGAAATTAAAGGTTCGGAATTAGGCGAAAAAATGTATAATTCCATTATGAAATTTGGTGCAAAATTTGAATATGGTGATGTACAACAGGTTAGTCTTGAAGGTAACTACAAAGTTGTAACAACTGATACCGGTGAATATCGTGCACCTGCTTTAATTATTGCAACTGGGGCAGATCACCGGCACTTGAATATTCCTGGTGAAGATGAATACGCTGGTAAAGGTGTTTCCTACTGTGCTGTTTGTGATGCTGCTTTTTTTAAAAACGAGGATATTGCTGTAATTGGTGGTGGCGATTCGGCTATTGAAGAGGGCATTTACTTAGCTCAAAATGCTAAGTCGGTTACAGTTATCCATCGCCGCGATCAATTACGGGCACAGCCAACTTTACAAAAAAGGGCTTTTGCCAATGAAAAGATGAATTTCATTTGGAATGCAGAAACTGAATCAATAGATGGGGATGGCAATCGCGTTACTAGTGTTACATATAAAGATAAGGAAACGGGTATTACTAAGAAATTAACTACTCGTGGGGTCTTTATTTATGTTGGTGTGATTCCGCAAACTGCTCCTTTAAAAGACATCGGTATTGTTAACGAGCAGGGCTGGATTCCTACTGACGAACATATGAAAACTAAAGTGGCCGGTATCTTTGCTGTAGGAGATGTCCGGGCAAAAGATTTACGGCAAATTGCTAATGCTGTTGGTGACGGTAGCATTGCTGGACAAGAAGCTTATAATTATTTACAAGCTTTAAATGATTAAAAAACTTAAAAAAGAATTCAGCTTGTGGGTTGAATTCTTTTTTTTAGTTAATAAATGCTAGAATAGGGGTTATGAAAACGAATTTATTATAGAAAAAGAGGTTTAGTGCAGTAATGAGTGCAAAAGAAACTTTTAAAATATGGCAAAAAGCGCAAAATATGCCTGATTATTTGCAAGCACAATTAAATTTACTTGGTCAAAATGAACAGTGGATTGATGATGCCTTTGGTCAAGATATAAATTTTGGTACAGCTGGGATGCGCGGCAAACTTGAACCTGGAACTAATCGGATTAATTTATTTACAATTGGTCGAATCACTGAGGGACTAGCTCGTTTAATTGTTGAAAAAGGTTGTAAAGAAAAAAAAGCGGGGGTAGTGATTTCTTTTGATTCACGCTATCATTCGCGTGAGTTTGCTGAACATGCGGCTAGAATTTTAGGATTTCATGGTATTCAAGTTTATTTATTTGATGATATTCGGCCCACACCAGAATTATCTTACGCTGTTCGTCACTTAAAGGCCTTTGCAGGAATCAATATCACGGCTTCGCATAATGCCAAAGAGTATAATGGCTATAAAGTTTATGGGGCTGATGGCGCGCAGATGGGACCTGCTGACGCAAATCGAGTATTTACTTATGCCCAAAATGTAGAAGATATTTTTCAAGTTGAGGCAGCTAGTGTAGCCGAATTACGCTCTGCCGGCTTACTTAAATTAATTGGTGAAGATATTGACGAGCAATATTTAGCCAGATTACAAACGGTTTGTGTTAATTCAAATATGATTGCCAAAAATGCTAGCAGACTAACAATTATTTATACGCCGTTACACGGAACTGGTAAAATATTATATGACCGTGCGTTTAGGCAAGGGGGATTTACTAATGTAATACCAGTTCCGAGCCAATCGATTATTGACCCCGAATTTCCAACTACTAAGAAACCCAATCCCGAGTACCGGGATGTATTTGATGTAGGAATTAAATTAGCTAATGAAAAAAATGCGGATTTGATTATTGCAACTGATCCAGATGCTGATCGGATGGGGGCTTGTGTCAGAACAAAGACTGGTAATTTTGAGGTTTTAACCGGTAATCAGATAGCAACATTAATGATTTATTATTTGTTGACTAATTTAAAAGAAAGTCAGCGCCTTTCTAATGATTATGAGTTAATCACTTCAATAGTTTCAAGTAGCATGCCACTTAAAATTGCTCAAGATTTCGGGATAAGAACTAAGTCTGTTTTAACTGGCTTTAAGTTTATTGGTGAAGAAATTGATCGGCTGGCAAGAGAAAAGGATGGCAAATTTTTAATGGGCTTTGAAGAAAGCTATGGTTATTTATTTAAGCCATTTGCTCGTGATAAGGATGCGATGCAAGGGGCATTGATGTTTGCTGAAGTTGCTGCATATTATGCTAGTCGAGGAATGACCGTATTTGACGGCTTAAACGAAATATGGAAAAAATACGGCACTTCTTATGAAATTACTACTGCAATTGAGATGCCTGGAATTGATGGGCAAAGCCAAATGAACAAGTTAATGAGTCAATTGCGTAGTGAGCAACTAACACAAATTAATGGAAGTAAAGTTGTCAAAACGCAAGATTTTTTACAGCAAAAAGAAATAGTTAATAATGAAGTAAAATCACTAAGCGAACTACCACCAGCTAACGTATTAAAGTATTACTTAGCTGATGAAACTTGGCTTGCCCTGCGTCCTTCTGGAACTGAGCCAGTAATTAAAGCCTATGTTGGAGTTAACCAGTCAAGTATTGCAAAAGCTAAGTCTAAAGCTGAACAGTACCAAGTAACTTTAAAACAATTATTACAATAAGCAAATATTGTGCGAAAATATGTTCGAGAGCGTAAAATAATATCTGTCAATTGAGAGTTGGACTGTGAATGTCCAACTTTTTTAGAAGGAGCCTTTCTATGATTAAACGACAAGAAAAACGAAAATTTGAGCTTGTATCTAAGTTTAAGCCTGCGGGCGATCAAGAGCAGGCAATTACTAAACTAACAGCTGGCTTTAACAATGGATATAAAGAGCAGATTCTTGAAGGGGCCACCGGGACAGGTAAAACTTTTACGATGGCTAATATTATTGCTCAACTTAATAAACCAACTTTGGTTATTTCACATAATAAAACGTTAGTTGGCCAACTTTATGGTGAATTCAAGGAATTTTTTCCTAATAATGCAGTTGATTATTTTGTTTCATATTATGATTATTATCAGCCAGAGGCTTATGTGCCTCAATCCGACACATACATTGAAAAGGACTCCGCTATTAACGATGAAATCGATCAGTTACGTCATCAAGCAACTAGTGATTTAATGGAGCGCAATGACGTAATTGTGGTTGCCTCTGTTTCATGTATTTATGGTTTAGGCGATCCTAAGGAATATTCTGCTAGTGTAATTACGGTTCATGAGGGTGATGACTATGGGCGCAATACGCTTTTGCGAAATTTAGTCAATATTCAATATGACCGTAATGATATCGATTTTCAGCGGGGACGTTTTCGTGTCCGTGGGGATGTAGTGGAAATTTTTCCAGCTGGAAATTCTAATCATGCTTATCGAATTGAATTTTTTGGTGATGAAATTGACCGGATTGTGGAGATAGATTCCCTAACTGGTGAAGTAATAGGCGAAAGAGAAAGTATTTCACTTTTTCCTGCCACTCATTTCATGACTAATGAAGAACAATTGCGGCGTGCTATTAAGGCAATTTCGCAAGAAATGAAAGTTCAGGTAAAAGAATTTGAGGGACAAGGTAAACTATTAGAAGCGGAACGGATTAAACAGCGGACAACTTTCGATCTCGAAATGATGGGTGAAGTAGGCTACACTAACGGGATTGAAAATTATTCGCGGCATATGGAAGGGCGAAAAGAAGGTGAACCGCCCTATACACTGTTAGATTTCTTTCCAGATGATTTTTTAATTTTGATTGATGAGTCGCATGCTACAATGCCTGAAATTCGGGCCATGTATAATGGTGACCGTAACCGAAAAAAGACCCTGATTGATTATGGCTTTCGTTTACCCTCAGCCCTTGATAACCGGCCACTAAAAATAGCAGAATTTGAGCAGCATGTTAATCAAATTTTATATGTTTCAGCTACTCCAGGTGATTATGAGTTAGCGCGGACAGATCACAAGGTGGAGCAGATAATTCGGCCGACAGGGTTGCTTGATCCTAAAATTGATGTTCGACCAGTTGCAGGTCAAATTGATGATTTAGTTGGAGAAATCAATCAACGCATTGACCATAACGAACGTGTTTTTGTAACAACCTTAACCAAAAAAATGGCTGAAGATTTAACGGATTATTTAAAAGATATTGGAATTAAAGTGCAATATTTACATTCAGATGTTAAAACACTAGAACGGATGCAAATTTTGCATGATTTACGAGAAGGTAAGTATGATGTTTTAATTGGGATTAATTTGTTGCGTGAGGGAATTGATGTACCAGAAGTTTCCCTAGTGGCTATTCTAGATGCTGACAAAGAAGGCTTTTTGCGGGCTTATCGTCCCTTAGTTCAAACAATGGGGCGAGCTTCACGTAATGCAAATGGTGAAGTTATTTTGTATGCGGATACGATTACTGACTCAATGCGCCAAGCAATTGAGTCAACTAAGCGTAGACGTGACTTACAAATTAAATTTAACGAAGAACATCAACTTAAACCGCAGACAATTATTAAACCAATTAGAGCAGTTATTTCGGCAACTAAAGCAGTTGATGAAGAACAAAATGAAAGCTTTGCTGATTTAAATTTTGACGAATTGAATGCTAAACAAAAGAAAACAATGATTAAAGACTTGCGTCAGCAAATGCAGCAAGCTGCTAAAAAATTGGATTTTGAAGGAGCAGCCACTTTGCGTGATGCAATAATGGAATTGGAGAGTTCTACTAGAAAACCAAGTATCAAAAAAGGAAATAAAATAAATGGCAAATAATCAAATTGTTATTCGTGGTGCACGAGAACATAATTTAAAAAATATTAGCTTAACAATTCCTAAGGACAAATTAGTTGTAATAACTGGTTTATCTGGTTCAGGTAAAAGTTCATTAGCTTTTGATACCCTATATGCTGAGGGACGAAGACGTTATGTCCAATCACTTTCAAGTTATGCAAGACAGTTTTTAGGACAAATGGATAAGCCTGACGTTGATGCAATTGATGGCTTAAATCCCGCAATTTCGATTGATCAAAAAACCACATCGCATAATCCACGTTCAACTGTTGGTACAGTGACTGAGATTAATGATTATCTGCGATTATTATGGGCACGAGTTGGTCATCCAATTTGTCCCAATGATCAAACCCCAATTGAACGGCAATCAGCCGAACAAATGGTTGACCGTATTTTAGAATTACCTGATCGGAGTCGAATTCAATTGCTAGCCCCGGTTATTCGAGCTAAGCGCGGTGCCCACCAAGAGGTCTTTAAGCGTGTTCAACGTGCAGGTTATGTCCGTGTAATTGTTGATGGTGAGATGCATGAAATCGGTGATGATTTTACGCTTGATAAAAATAAAAGGCATACTATTGATATTGTAGTTGATCGCTTAGTTATTAAAGATGGTATTCGCTCGCGTTTATTTGACTCAGTAGAAGCAGCGTTGCGCTTGTCTGATGGATATATGAATGTGGACGTGATTAATAGTGAGATGCTCAACTTTTCAGAATACTACGCTTGTCCGAAATGTGGCTTTACAGTTGGCGAAATGGAACCACGACTTTTTTCGTTTAATGCTCCTTTTGGTGCTTGTCCAGATTGTGACGGTTTAGGCATAAAATTAGCGGTAGATGAAGAATTAGTTATTCCGGATCAAAGTAAAACCTTGGCAGCAGGGGCAATTGCACCATGGAAAAATTCTAAATACTACAGTGAAATGCTAACTCAAGCTTGCGCTGCCTTAAAGATACCGCTAGATAAGCCCTTTGGAAAATTAACCAAAAGACAAAAAGAAATAATTTTGCATGGTTCAACTAAAAAAATAAAATTTCATGTGACTGGTGATTTTGGTGTTAATGATACAACTGCTCCTTTTGAGGGCGTAATGGAGAATGTGGAAAAGCGTTATTTGCATCCTATGTCTAAATTTATGCGTGATGTGATGGCCAAGTATATGGCAGAATTAACTTGCTCAACCTGTCATGGCAAGCGGTTAAATTGCAAAGCTTTAGCTGTTAAAATAATGGGTAAAGATATTGCGGAAACATCAAATTTAGCGATTAGTAAAGCCATAGAATTTTTTAATCATATTCAGCTTAGTGAGCAAGAAGAAGTTATTGCTAAGCCAATTTTAAAAGAAGTGCGTGATCGCTTAACTTTCCTAGATAGCGTGGGCCTTGATTATCTGACTTTATCACGAACTGCTAATACTTTATCTGGTGGTGAAGCGCAACGTATAAGATTAGCTACCCAAATTGGGTCTAATTTATCAGGTGTAATGTATGTCTTAGATGAACCCTCGATTGGTCTGCATCAACGTGATAATGATCGCTTGATTGCTGCCCTAAAAAGAATGCGTGATTTGGGGAACTCCCTAATTGTGGTTGAACATGATGATGAAACTATGCGCCAGGCAGATTATTTAATTGATATGGGACCAGGTGCTGGTAGTTTTGGTGGTAAAATTATGGCTGCTGGCACACCAAAAGAAGTTGAAAAAAATACCAAATCACTAACCGGCCAATATCTAGCTGGTAAAAAATTTGTACCGGTTCCTTTAACAAGGCGTAAGGGTAATGGCAAAAAGATAACTATAACTGGAGCAGCGGAAAACAATCTTAAAAATATAAAGGTAGACTTCCCACTAGGTAAATTAATAGTAGTAACTGGGGTTTCCGGTTCAGGAAAGTCAACTTTGATTAATATGATTTTGAAAAGGGTATTAGCGCAAAAGTTAAATCGCAATCAAACTAAACCTGGTAAATATCAGAGCATTAGCGGGTATAAGAATATTGAGAAAGTTATTGATATTGATCAAAGTCCAATTGGGCGAACTCCAAGAAGTAACCCGGCAACTTATACTAGCGTTTTTGATGATATTCGCTCGCTTTTTGCGCAGACTAATGAAGCCAAGTTACGAGGCTACACTAAAGCAAGATTTTCATTTAATGTCAAAGGTGGACGTTGTGAAGCGTGTCATGGGGATGGAATTATTAAGATTGAAATGAACTTTTTACCGGACGTTTATGTACCGTGTGAAATTTGTCATGGCAATCGTTATAATTCAGAAACACTTGAGGTAACTTACCGTAATAAAAACATTGCACAGGTGTTAGGCATGACAATTGTTGATGCGTGTGACTTTTTTAAAAACATTCCGAAGATTGCGCGCAAGCTACAAACAATTGTTGATGTGGGCTTGGGTTATGTTAAATTAGGTCAGTCTGCTACTACATTATCTGGTGGTGAAGCTCAACGGATGAAGTTAGCGGCTGAACTACAAAAACTTTCAACTGGTAAAAACTTTTATATCTTAGATGAGCCAACCACTGGGTTACATACGGATGATATTAAGCGTTTACTTGAGGTGCTCCAAAGGTTAGTAGATCAAGGAAATACTGTTTTAATTATTGAACATAATTTAGATGTTATTAAAAGTGCAGATTGGTTGATTGATTTAGGACCTGAAGGAGGAGAAAGAGGTGGCACAATTATTGCAACTGGAACTCCAGAAAAACTTGTTCAAGTTAAAGAAAGCTATACCGGACAATACCTTAAACCAGTGCTGGAGCGTGACAAAATTTTAACAGAAAGCGCTAACAAAAAAGCAAACAAATAGTAATTATTTTTAATACAGTGTAGAATACTCTTCAAGGGGGAAAAGAGATGGATAATTTTTCTACTTATAGGGAAAAGCATGGCTTTAACTGGGCTGCTTTAATAGCTGGTGTACTAATGGTTGTTGCTGGGCTATTCTTGATACTTCATCCTGGCCGAGCTTTACATGCCTTTGTATTACTTTTTGCTATCTTGTCGATTGTTCAAGGTTTTGTTTGGTTAGCAGTTTATAGTCATTTACGTTATTTTATTTCCTTTAGTTGGCTAGCAATTGTTTCTGGAGTTATTGATATTATAATTGGTATTTTATTTCTCTATTCGTATGATGCCGCAGGACTGACTATTGCTTATTTATTTGCTTTTTGGTTTTTATTTGATTCCGTATCAGGTATTAGCTTTAGCTGGCATCTAAAAAGTACATTAGGTCCTTACTTTTGGATTAATATGATTTTGAGTGTTTTAAGCTTATTTATCGCCATTGGGATGATGTTTAACCCAGCATTATCGGCATTAACTCTAATTTGGCTAGTTTCATTCTGGTTATTAATTTTTGGAGTAAGTGAGATTGTAGCAGCATTTGGAAATCGTTAATTGTTATAGATGAAAAGTTCGTTTGAGAACTTTTTTTTTATAAAAAAATATGAAAACTGTGTGTGCTATAATTTAGATGATAGGAGACTTATGAAATGGCTGATGAAAAAAAGCAGTTACTGATTGTAACGGGAATGAGTGGTGCCGGTAAAACTGTAGCATCACATGCCTTAGAAGATATGGGGTATTTTGTTGTTGATAATTTACCACCGACGCTTTTACCTAGCTTTTGGGAACTGATTGTTAATTCAGATGATTTTACTAAAGTGGCAGTCGTTGTAGATTTACGCGTTAAAAATTTTTATAAAGATTTGCTCAATGAAGTAAATTCATTAGAAGATAATGGTAGTGTTCGTTCAATCATTGTTTTTTTGGAAGCGGCTGATGACACTTTAGTTGCCCGCTACAAGGAGACTAGGAGAATTCCACCATTAGGTAAAAGCGGACGTTTGCTTGATGGTATTTTAGAAGAACGTCAGATACTAACAGGTATTAAGAACCGTGCTAATTATATAATTGATACTTCAGATTTGTCTCCACAACAACTAAAGCAAAAATTGCTTAATGAGTTTAGTGATCAAGCAAAACAGCCATTTTCAGTTGAAGTAATGTCATTTGGCTTTAAATATGGTCTCCCCATCGATGCAGATATTGTAATGGATGTTCGTTTTTTGCCGAATCCTTTTTATTTGCCTGAACTTAGACCATTTACGGGTCTTGATAGACGAGTTTTTGATTATGTAATGAATAAAGAAGAAACGCAAGTTTTTTATCATAAACTGCTTAACCTAATTGAGTGTACCTTACCAAGTTACATTAAGGAAGGTAAGGCGAAGCTGACAATTGCTATTGGCTGTACTGGTGGTCAACACCGTAGTGTTGCAATTGCTAAGCAACTGGCTCATGATTTAGCCAATAATTATACAGTTGATCTTACCCATCGTGAAATTAGTCGTTATATTAGAAAAAGGTAAAGTATGAAGTATGAAGATGCAAAAGTAGTTCGGATAACTAAAAGTAGACGACCACAAGTTGTGGTGATTGGTGGTGGCACCGGCCTACCCGTGGTTTTAAATGCTTTAAAAGATCAAAATGCCGAAATTACCGCTATTGTTACCGTATCTGATGATGGCGGTTCATCAGGCTCAATTCGTAATTTTATTAATGTTGTTCCACCAGGTGATATTCGGAATGTTTTAGTTTCTTTGAGTGAAATATCGCAAGAAGAAAAGGATATTTTTCAATATCGCTTTGATTCATCTGATTCTTTCTTTTCTGGTCATGCAATTGGTAATTTAATTATTGCTGCTTTAAACGAAATGCATGGTAATATTTTTGATGCCGTTCAATCCCTTTCCAGAATGATGCGGGTTGATGGTCATGTTTTTCCAGCTTCTAATGAACCGTTAACTTTAAATGCAGAATTTATTGATGGCACAATTCAAGCTGGTGAAAAAGAAATTACTAATCAAGATAAGAGAATTAAACGAGTGTGGGTAACTAATACTAATTTGGCGGCCGAACCTGAGGCAGTGCCACCTGTACTTGATGCTATTATGCAGGCTGATGCAGTAGTATTAGGACCGGGTAGTTTATTCACTTCGATTTTACCTAATTTAATGATCCCTAACTTGGGCGAAGCAGTGCGTCAAACTGAAGCTGAAGTTATTTATATATGCAATATTATGACTCAGCTAGGTGAAACAGACCATTTTTCTGATTGCGAGCATGTTTCAGTAATTAATAAGCACTTAGGAGGGCATTATATTAACACTACCTTGGTTAATGGGGCCAAAATTGATATGTCTAAATTTAATCCTAAAGATTATGATGCGTATATTGAACCAGTTAAAAACGATTTTGCTGGTTTACGTGCGCAAGGTAGCCGCGTAATTACTGATGATTTTATTGATCAACGTAGTGGGTTAGTTTTTCATGATGGACAAAAAGTAGCTAAGGAGATTATTAATTTGGCTTTTGCTGCAATGTCTCGTAGAAAGGAATAGTTAAATAATGGCAAGCTATGCAAGCAAGGTGAAGAAAGAATTAACTTCATTAACAATTCATCCAGAACATGCTAAGGCGGAGCTGGCTGCTTTTTTACGTATGAATGGTGTTTTGAATTTTCATGATCACCGGTATAGTCTTGATATTACTACTGAAAATCCAGCAATTGCCCGCCGAATTTTTTCCTTGATAAAAACGGCTTATAAAGTAGAACCACTTTTGATTGTTTCACGTAAAATGAAATTGAAAAAAAATAATCAATACTTAGTTCGTTTGCAAAATCATGTTCATGAAATTCTAACTAATCTAGAAATCTTAGCTGCTGATTTAGGGATAATTACGCGAGTTCCTCCCCGAATTACCTCTTCCCGTGAAGGTGCTATGTCTTATTTACGGGGGGCTTTTTTGGCTAGTGGTAGTGTGAATAATCCTGAAACTAGTAGATATCATTTAGAAATTTATTCAGCTTATGAGGATCATAATAATGACTTGTTGGAATTAATGAATCACTATTTTCATCTTAATGCTAAGACGACTAAACGGCGGCGTGGTTTTATTGTTTACTTAAAAGAAGCAGAGAAAATTGGCGATTTTTTGCATATCGTTGGGGCTTTTAACGCAATGTTATCGTTTGAAGATTTACGTATTATGCGGGATATGCGTAATTCAGTTAATCGGTTAGTTAATTGTGATACGGCTAACTTAAAAAAGACAGCTACTGCGGCGGCTAAGCAAGTCGAAGACATTGAATTAATTGAACGTAAAATTGGTTTAGAAAATATTCCAGAAAAATTACAGACGATTGCCCGGCTTAGGTTAGCTAATCCGGAATTGTCTTTAAAGGAGCTAGCCCAGCAAATACCAGATGGTCCAATTTCTAAATCAGGTGCCAATCACCGCTTAAAAAAATTGCATGATTTGGCGCAAAGTCTGCAAGATTAGTAATAAAAAAAGCTCCCAGTAAAAGGGGGCTTTTTTTATTTTACTAATCTTGTTTTTGATTAACCATAATTTCATCAATTAGGCCGTAATCTTTAGCTTCTTCAGCTGTTAGATAATTATCACGTTCAGTATCTTTTTGAATTTTCTCAAGTGGTTGCCCGGTAGTTTCATGCAAAATCTTGTTAATCTTCTCACGACTCTTCAAAATTTCATTGGCTGCAATTTGAATATCAGTTTGCTGTCCTTGAGCTCCACCTAAAGGTTGATGAATCAAGACTGTTGAATTTGGCAAAGCAAACCGCTTTCCCTTAGCTCCACTGGTTAAAAGGATGGAGGCCATTGAAGCAGCCATACCAATTGCAATAGTGGAAACATCAGATTTAATGAAATTCATGGTGTCCATAATTGCCAAGCCGGAGGTGATTACACCACCAGGAGAATTAATATAAAGAGAAATGTCTTTAGTATTGTCTTGGGCGTCAAGAAACAATAATTGTGCGATTATTGTATTAGCCATGTCGTCATTAATTTCACCGCTAAGCATAATAATGCGGTCCTTTAATAAGCGTGAATAGATGTCATAAGCACGTTCACCACGTGCAGTTTGTTCGATAACTGTAGGTACTAGCATCTTTTCTACCTCCTAGTTTAAATTAAAAATATTAGCACTCTAAATAGTACAGTGCTAATTAAATCACTTACATTAAGTGCTGTCAATGAAAGTGTATCAAATTTGTATTCTCTGTAATGTTATTTTTATATTATAATATAAAGTGAATTTAAAATTTTGGAGGAACTATTTTGAAGCTTTTTAAAAAATTAGCTGCGATTACACTATTATTGTCAAATTTTGCTGTTTCAAGTCAATTAGCAACTGTTTCAGTTCTAGCGGCAGATGCAAGTGATTCGCAAGCACAAAGGCAAGATCAAGAGCAAGATGATGCTAGTAAGTCAGTTGATGATACTAAATCTGATAGTGATGATTCAAACAGTCGAGACAGGGATAAGACTGATAGCTCTGACAAGGATAAGACTGATGATAATCAGTCAGCAGTCCAAAGAAAAACTAAACCTAAGCAAACTATTACAGGTTTTTCAATGATGACTAAAGTTGCCGGTACTAAGAATTATGCGGTATGGCAAGATGTAGTTGATGGTAAAGTTAGCAAAAAAATCGCTGATGGAATTAACTATCGTTATAGCCATATTCAATCAGATCAATTAATTGAAACTAAGAAAAATCGCTACTGGCGTATATATGTAAACGGTCGTGAAGTAGGCTATGTTAATGAAAAATTCTTTGCCCGTAATCAAATTGCCGTACCCAAGACTGTAAGTCTGGTACGTAATGAGTATTATAGCTTTTTCCCTAAAGATGCAATCTCATACGTAACTAACGGCATGGGTACAGTAATCGATAATGAACAAGTTCAGGTTTCAAGAGATAGTATTGATTGCGCTACTCCTAAAACTTATAAAGTTAAATATACTTACGGTGATACTTCTGCGACCGTAAAAGTTACCGTCAGAAAGAGTACTACAGAAGGTATTGCTGACGCTGAAGTAGTCAATTCTTTTCCGGCCCAGGAAGGGACTAATGACTATAAAACTTGGAAAACACATTATGGTTCTTCTGTTAACTACATCAGCCCTAATGAATATAGCCCCGAAAATGATTCGCGCGAATTAACTAGTGGCGACTTAACACTTAGAACGCGCTTTTATCAACCTGTTTTGTTAAGTGTTAAAGATCCAAGTGATGATAATATTAACCGTGTAGGGCATATTCCAGAAGGATTAACTGTTTCACAAGGTTGGGCTTATACTAGTCTTTTAAGTCATACAAACTTAAATAATGGCCATATTGTTGGTTATGACTTAAATAATTTAAAGAGTCCTTATAATGCGCAACACTTACTTGATATGTCCCAAAAAGCTTTTAACAATTATGTCAAACATATTAAGGTTAGTCCATATATTCCAATTGGGCATGGTCAAGCCATGGGGGCTAGTGATAAATATATTTATGTTTTAAATAATATAAATACGATTCGTGATGGACGACCTGATTCAGAAGAATTAATTCAAATACGTAAAAGTGACTTACAAATCAATAAAATTTGGACAATTAAAACCTGGGTTGGTGATCAAACTAATCCGCGTTATTTCCAAAATGGAGTAATGATGTCTGATTATGAGATGTACACCGTTTACCGTGATACTAAAAATAATTGCTATGAATTTTGGCAATTAACACGCAGTGGTGATAATTGGTATCCTAAATTAGTGGGTAAGACTAGTGGTAGTTTTGTTAATAACAATGCCCCCTGCCAAGGCCTTACTTATGATCCTAAACACAAAAATTTCTATTTAGCTTTTAATGATTTAATTTTTAAACTCGGTCGTGATGGTACTTTAAAGCAAACTTACTCATTCGATACTGGACGCGAAATTGAGGGAATGTCAGTTAGTGGGAATAAATTATATGTTAATCTGGCTCAACGAGCAGAATTATTAGAAAGTATGGCTATTAAGTAAGTAGTCGAAACAAAAAAAGAGCTTTTTAGCTCTTTTTTTGTTGCTAAAATTTAAGCTTGCTAAAAATAAAAAATTATTAAAAGGTTAATCTATTTAATAATAAATGTTATTAAAACTTAAAAAAATCCAATAATTGACATAAATAATTAATTATTATATCAATTTATATTCTGAAAGCGTATACTGGAATCTTTGGTATATAAGCAAATTTAAGCGCTTGATTATTATTTAAAAATAACATTTGATATGTATATTTGTACCCTTTTATATTGCTAATTAAATTTGATTTTATATAAACTTCAACTACTTGGCTGATAGAGCTAACATAAACATAGTAATTTTATATTCAGTTTTTGATGTATAGATATAATTGCACAGTTGTCTGTATATTCATTAACTATTTATAACAAATTATCACCAATGAAAAGTGTTTGCTGTGAGCAACTGCTTTAACAGTAAAGTAAGCGCTAAGCATTAATTTGGTTACTTCTTTGTATGATAATTGGCTCTAATAATAGTGGCAGTTGAAAGGGATAGATTTTTAATTATACATGTGTATAAGATGACTAATCTAACATAAATAGTCACATTGGTAATGGTAAATTACACACGCAATGAAGATAACAGAATTTTTACAATTTAATTAATGCTTGCTACTTAAGTTACTGTTAATAACTTGCTTAGGTTTGTGAGGTTTAGAAATAATGAGTAAAAATAGTTTTTATAAAAAAATGATAATTTCTGTAGCTGGTGCTGCACTATTATCCGTTGGCGTTACTGAAAGCACTACTGCTACTAATAATGTTAGCGCTGCTACAGTAAAATCAGCTAAGAAAGTTGTTGCAAAAACCAAGGTTGTTGGTGCAACTTCTGCTGTTTACAAAAAAGCTGGTAAAAAAGTAGTTAAGACTAAGCAGACTATTAGTGCTGGTAAGAAAGTTAAGACTTATGGTAAAAAGACCATTGCTGGTGTGGCATATTACAGTATTGGTAAAGACCAATATGTTAAGGCTGCTAACCTTGATGGTAAAACCCGTCAGCTTGCTAAGAGTGTAGCTTTGTATGCTAGAAGCGGTAAAGTAATTAAAAATAGCAAGTTACGTAAAGGGCAAAGCGTTAAAGTTTATGGTACTGCTGTAACTATTAAGGGTAAAAAGTATTACTCAACTGGTAAGGGTTATGTTGCGGTAAAGGCTTTGGCTAAGAAAGTTGCCGAAGAAGTTCCAAACAACAAGACGAACATGCCAGCAACAGATACTAATAAACCAGCTGATAACAATAAACCAGCTGAAAATACTAATAACCCAAGCTCTAACAACACAAATACAAATAATTCTGGTTCAAGTTCGAATACTGGTACAGGCAATACTAATAATCCAGTTGATACCATGAAAGATGCTAAAGCAGTTGCAACTAAGGCCATTGATGATGCAGCAACAGCAACTAAGACCAGAATTGGTAAGAATGCTAGTTTAACTGATGCACAAAAAGCAGCAGCTAATAAAGCGGTTGATGCTGTAGCTAGTCAAGCTAAGGCTGCAATTAACAATGCCAAGACAATTGAAGAAATTGCTAAAGCTCAAAAAGATGGTGTTGCTAATGTTAATGCTAAAGATACAACTAAGCCAGGTGACTCCTTAGAAGATCAAAAATTAATGGCCGTTGGTGTCTTAGAAGATGCCGCAAATGAAGCTAGATTAAAAATTGTTTCATCCAATTTATCTGCAGCCGACAAGGCTAAGGCAATTGATGCAGTGAATAAGGTCCTAAGTGAAGGTAAGACTGCGATTGAACAAGGTAATACAGTTGAAGAAGTCTTACAAATGAAGGCGCAGACTGTAGCTAAAATCAAGCAACAAGTTCCAGCAGATACCTTGAAAGAAGCTAAAGCTGCAGCAGCTAGTGTTTTAGATGATGCCGCAAACGAAGCTAGAGTACAGATTACTTCTTCTAGTCTATCAAAAGATGATAAGGCTAAAGCAATTGATGCAGTGAACAAGGCCTTAAGTGAAGGTAAAGTTGCTGTTGAACAAGGTAATACAGTTGAAGAAGTCTTACAAATGAAGGCGCAGACTGTAGCTAAAATCAAGCAACAAGTTCCAGCAGATACCTTGAAAGAAGCTAAAGCTGCAGCAGCTAGTGTCTTAGAAGATGCCGCAAACGAAGCTAGAGTACAGATTACTTCTTCCAGTCTATCAAAAGATGATAAGGCTAAAGCAATTGATGCAGTGAACAAGGCCCTAAGTGAAGGTAAGGTTGCAGTTGAACAAGGTAATACAGTTGAAGAAGTATTACAAATTAAGACTAAGGCTGTAAATGAAATCAGAAAACAAGTTCCAGCAGATACCTTAAAAGAAGCTAAAGCTGCAGCAGCCAGTGTCTTAGAAGATGCCGCAAATGAAGCTAGATTAAAAATTGTTTCATCCATTTTATCTGATGCTGATAAGGCTAAAGCAATTAACGCGATAAACAAGGCTTTAAGTGAAGGTAAGGCTGCAATTGAACAAGGAAAAACAGATAAAGAAGTCTTACAATTAAAGGCTACGGCTGTAAATGAAATTAGAAAACAAGTTCCAAGTAGTACAGAAATTTCTTTGGAAGAAGCTAAGGCTACAGCAATTGAAACAATAGAGGATATTGCAAAAGCTGCTAAAGGTAACATTGGTAAAGATTTACCAGAAGATGTTTTAGCTGCTGAAAATAAAGTAATTGATGATGCTGAAAATAATGCTGTTGAAAAGATTAATAGTAGTAAATCATTAGCTGATATAACTGCAGCTATAGCTAGTGGGAAAGATGCTATTAACCTAGCCCTTCCAAAATATCAGGCAGAGTCAGAAATTATTGGTGCCGCAGCTAGAGCAAAAGCTTCAATTGGCAAAGATAATGTAGAAGGCGCAACTGCAATTGATAAGGTAGTTGAAACGATAAAGAGTAAAATTGCCGCAGCTAAATCAACTGATGAAATTTCTAAGGAAGTGGAATCCGGCAAGCAAGCTATTACTAATGCAGAAGAACTTGCTAAAATTAAACAAACAGCTAAGGTTGCAATTGATGATGCAGTAACTGCTACTAAAGAAAGAATTAGTAAGGATATTGCTTTAAATGATGCCCAAAAGGTGGAAGCCAAGAATGCAGTTGACACAGTAGCTACTCAGGCTAAAGATGCAATTAATAATGCTAAGACTGCAGAAGAAGTTGCTAAGGCTCAAAAAGAAGGTGTTGACAGTATTAATGCTAAAAGCACCAGTATTTCAGAAGATACGCTGAAAGTTTTAAAGAACGTTGCTAATGCCGCAATTGATAATGCTGCCGCAGCAGCTAATGCAGCTATAGACAAGTTAACTAATGAGAATGATAAAGCAATTCGTAAAGAATTAGTTGCAGATGCAGTAAAAGGTGCCAAGAAGGCTATCGACAGTGCTTCTAACGCTGCATTAATTGAAAGTTTAAAAAATACATGGACTGATACTATTCAAAACTTAGTTACTGTTTCAGATGCATTTAAAGAGCAAAGAACTTTAGCACATGATTTAATTAGTGATATCAAAGAATCAGTATTAAAAGTGGCTGACAAATTAGCTGATGATAAGAAGCAAGCAGCTAAAGATGCAATAAATAGTGCTTTTACAGCTGCGATAGCTGCGATTGATAAAGCTACAAAGCCTGCAGAAATTAAAAGTGCAAGAGAAAGTTTCTTTAGTGTAATTGATAAAGCTATTCCTGTAGCAGATTTGCAAACAGCAGCTATTGACGAAATTAAAGCTAAAGTTGACGAAGCTAATGGAAATATTGATAAAAGCCAAGCTAGTGATATTGATAAAACTGATCGTAAGAATTTAATTACAAAATTAGGCTCTAGTGCTGAAAAGGCAATTAAGGCATCTTCTAATGTTGCGTTGATTGAAAATGCTAAAAATACTTGGCTAAAGTCAATTGATAATTTGGGTGCCACTGATAAAGACGGTAATCTAGTAGTTCCAAATGAATTGCAAATTAAAAAAAATAATGTAGAAAACAATATTAAGGATATTATGTCTATAATTAAGGGTGTGGTTAATAAAACTATGGATCCAGCGGGTTCAATTTCCACGGGATTAGATAGTGCACAACAGATTGCTAATCTTGCAATTGATAAGGCAAGTAAATTGTCTGATATTGAAAATGCGCAAAGTATCTTCTATAAAGCAGTTAATGCTTTAATGGACATGTTTCATTTTAAGAAGGATGTAATTGATAAAGTTAAGAGTAACATATCAGATCTTGTAACTGGTTTAGCAAGTTCGATTGATGACCAAGATTATAAAGAAAAAATAACGAGTAATGCTACAAATATTAAAAATGATGCATTTAAAGAGCTCGAATCAGCTAATGATTTAGAGAAAATTATAACAGTAAAAAATCAGGCTATCTCACTTATTGAAATTGAGCAAAATAGAGCTGACGTAATTAAATCAATTAATGAGGATGTTAAAGCTAACACAACTGGAGATGCAGATAAAATCAAGCAAACAGCAGCTGACTATAAATCAAAAGTTATGAAAGCTCAATCTGTTTCTGAACTTAAAGCATTACAAGCGAGCGCTAAGAAAGAAATAAATCCTGAAAAATAAGATGCCAACCTTTTAAATGATTTTGCTATTATATATTTAGCTTATACATAGAAAGCGACAAGCTATTAAGGCTTATCGCTTTTTTTGTTACAAAGTTTACTAAATTAAAAATAATATATTTGTATATATTTTGTATACATACTTGCATATTTAATAGATATTATGTATACTTTGTTAAATAATTATCCCAACTATAGTGCCTTGAGTTATATTATTTAAAAAGAGATATTTCATATGTACGTAAACAAAAAATCATTTAAAGCAAAGCTATTATTTATTAGTATATACGTATTTGTCTTGTTCATGATTGGCTTTGATGTCATTAAAGCAGATACCCAGAATATTAGTGCAACTGACCAAGCAACAGTTACTTCTTATCAGATCCAATCCAGTGCAGATAATGGTAATAATGAAGAAATTAATTATTTTGAATCAAACCAAGATCAAGGCACAAGTGATGTATCTAGACAAGAGTCTAGTCAAATTGCTACAGAATTGCAAACTGATCCGCCTACTCCTAGGCTAGCCCTAGCACCGATTCAATGGGGAAATTCACAGTTAGCTTTTGATCAAACTACGGGTGTAGTGACAATTAACGGGGGACTAGTTAATAATCCATTACCAATTTCTCGAGTACTCCAACAAGAGCGAAATAATATCAAAAGTATAAAAATTACGGCTCCTTTAACCATCACTGGATCGGCAAGTTATCTGTTTGCCTCATTGCCGAATTTGACTACAATTGAAGGGCTAAATCTGGTAGATACTACGGCAATTACTGATATGTCAGATATGTTTAATAACTGCCGTAATTTGACAAGCTTAAAGATCCAATCCTTTAATACGGCCCAGGTTACTAATATGGGTGGTATGTTTAATGGGTGTGAAAGTCTTGCTAAATTAGATTTGGCATCCTTTAATACAGCCCAAGTTAAGAATATGAGATGGATGTTTCATAATTGCTATAGTTTGAAGCAGCTCGACTTAAGCCATTTTGACACTTCAAATACTGAAACAATGGAAATTATGTTTAATTCTTGTAAAAGTTTAACTAAGCTGGATTTGAGCAACTTCAATACTGCTAAAGTAACTAGTATGATGGCCATGTTTGATAATTGTGCCAGTTTAGTAGAATTAAATATTCGAAATTTCAATACTAAACAAGTTACGGACAAATCTTGGATGTTGGGGCTACCTAAGTTAAAGATTATTCATCTGGGTACGGAAATTACTGATTTGCAGAGAACCTATTTTTCAACTACTGGTGGTAAATGGGCTAATGTTGGTCGCGGTACGATTAATTCCCCAGAGAGTAGTAAAGTTTTTGCGGCAGCAGATTTAGAGCAAAACTATCACGGTGAAAAAGATGCGGATACCTATGTTCGTCTTGATTCAGATGTAGTTATCAGAGTCAAATACGTTGATGAAAATAATCAAGCGCTAGCGCCGGATGATATTTTAACTGGGAAACTTGGTGAAAATTATGTAACCACACCTAAGAACATTGCACAGTATTATCTTAAATACCAGCCTAGCAATGCTCAAGGAAAATTTGGCATATTTGAACAAGAAGTCATCTATGTTTATTCTCTGCTAAAGGATAGTGGCACTAGTCGGCCCCCACTTAAAGGTGCTGATATAATAATTCATTATCAGGATGCACAGGGTAATACAATAGCCTCAGATGAGATTCTTCATGGTAATGTTGGCGATGGCTATATTTCAATGAGCAAGGAAATAGCTGGTTATCAATTAAAAACTCGGCCAGATAATGCGACTGGATTTTTTACTGACCAGCCTCAAGTAGTTATTTATGTGTATACCAAATCTACTACTAGTGACAGCCCTCAATCTGGTGCTTCTATTATAGAGAAATCTAAGAATACTGATCCTGACTTGGGTCATTATGAGATAGCTTGCCCAGTTAATAAAGCAAAAAAGCAATTGGCGATTAAGGTTAATCACTTAGCTCGACCTACTAACTCAAGGCATCTTCATCCTGCTGCACCTAACAATTCTTTACCACAGACTGGCACCAATCAGAAACTGGCGAATCTATATTTTTTATTAGGAGGCATTTTATTATTAGCAAGTTTTGGCGGAGTAGTCTGGCACCTTGCTAAACAATTTTAAATAATGAAGCAATATTTTCTAAACCCGCAAACAGCGAATCAGCTATTTGCGGGTTTATTGTTGGTATTAATTATTGGCGCCACTTTTTATGAGAGCGTAACAACATCAGTTTGAAGTTGAGGTGCTGAATGATAGTAATTAGCTGTAATTTTAAAGAAGTTGTTCATGTGCGAAATTATCAGTAAATTGTGAGTTTAATTATTGGGGAAATTATATTAAAGTTTTACTTTCAAATGGAATTTTAGTACAAACTAAAAGAACTCGCTCCGACTATAGGTCAGAATGAGTTCTTAAAGTAAATCAATTTAAAATGCCCTTTGGGCTTAAGCTTTATTTTCTTGATGATTGCGAATAGCCGGCAAAATTAACCCGAGTAAGAACAAGACAATCGGTGTTGCAATGTTTAGCGTTAAAGTTACTGGATCGGTTGAGTAAACTCCCAAAAGACAGCAAGCAAAATTAATAAAGAAAGCCCAGAAACCAGCAGAATATGCTAGCCATTGATGTTTAGTCATCTGGTAATTACCAGGGGTATGGAATTTTTTGATTTGCTTACGTAAAGCAATGTAAGCCACAAATACCCATAAATAACGCATTGGCATCACAATTGAGTTAAGCTTAATTAATTGAGCCATAACTGCTTGCGCATCAGGTAGTAGAGCTTGGAAGACAATTAAACCACCGGATAGAATGACGATCATCCAGATACCATTAATATATGCGCCATGCTTGTTAACTTTGAGTAATTTTTTAGGTATGTAGTCCTTCGCTTCTTTACTACCTAAAAGCATTCTCAATGGGGCATCAATACTCAATACTAACGTAGAGAATTGACCAATCACATTACACCATGAATAGATATACATGAATAAGCCGCCAACCCCATAATATTCACCTAACTTGTTGAAGGCCATGTAAGGTCCATTAGAAATGTACTCGTTAAGGTTATTATTAACAACTTTTGGATCAAACATCATTGCTAAAGCAATTGTTCCCAGAATGGCACAGACCATAACCATTATGGCTAAACCAATCATTGCTTTAGGGAAATTCTTTGAAGGGTCTTTCAGTTTATTAACGTAAGGTGATATTTTTTCACAACCCCCTACGGCAAAAACTAAAATAGATAAGGAAGTAAAGTATTTAACGTTAAAGTCAGGGATAAGATTCTTCACATTCCAACTTATGTTCATAAAACCTGCGTGAGGATTAATTGCTGGTGCGGCAAACATCATCAAAATAAATAAAATAGACATTATAAACATTGATGATCCAGCGATTGTTGACAAAGTCTTAATAACTGGTACACCGCGACTAGCTACCCAGCAGAAGAATAAGAAGACAACTAAAGTAGCTAATTGGGTCCAGGCAGTAGGTAAACTATCATACCAATTAGTATTACCGAAAATGCCCCAAGCCATACTTCTTAAACCACCAGTACCCTTACTTGAAATGTAAACAACATGGACTGCCCAAAAAGTCCACCCGGCGTAATAAGCCCATTTTGGTCCCATGGTAGCGTTAATCCAAGAAGAAACGCCACCTTCGGAATCTTTAAAAACAGATCCTAATTCGCCGACCATTAATGAATATGGAACGAAAAATAGTAGGAAAATTAAAATCCAACTAAAAATAACTTTTGTTCCATCAAAGTAGATGAAACCATTAACTACGTTACCAAATCCCCACACGGTCGAAAAGGCCATGATTGCTAGGGTGGTCCACATCATTTTTTTTGAATTTTTTTCTGATTCAATCATAAAATTAATGCTCCTAATGAAAACTATAATAACTAGTTTATTTTAAACTAGACAAAGAAAAAAATCTATCATTTTATAGCTTAAATAAATAATTAGATAACATAATACATCTATTGCTTATAATTAATAATTATGCAAAAATACATATATAGTTTTAGAAGGTGGGTATATAATGAAGAAAAGAATTAAAAACTTAGCGTTTCTTACAAGTTTAATTTTAGTTATTGCTTTATTTATTGGAAGTAATAATTCAGCTGTAAGTGCTAAGACTTATCATAAAGCTGTTACTAAAATTGCTGGTAATGTAAATTATCCGATTTACCATCATGTTTCAAAGAAGGGACCTGCCGGTAAATTTTCTTCTACTAAATATTTTAAATTTGCTCAAATTCAGTCCAAACAGTCAATTTCTACTAAAAAAGGAGAGTATTGGAAAATTATTGTAGATGGGCGGCCGGTAGGATGGGTAAAACAAGATTTTTTTGCTTGCAATCAAATATCGGTTGCCAAAAATGTTAGTTTAGTCCAAAATAGTGCCTTTGCTTTTGATCCTAAAGATGCGATTAATTATGTTACAGATGCTCAAGGAACAGCCATTGATCTTAACCAAGTAAAAATCTCTCATTCTAGTATAAATTCTGCTTCACCAGGTAAGACGACAGTTGAATACACTTATGGTTCGGCTAAGGCCAGCGTTGACGTTGTAGTTCGCTCTGATAAGAATGAAGGGATTGCTCGGGCTGGTTTACGTCCAATGAACGGACCTAAAGAAGTTTCGACTTGGAAAGGTAGCTCTCCATCTTCTTCTCGTAATTGGAATGCTGCCCATAATTTTAGGTTAGAGACTAGAGCCAACGCCTTTAGAAGTAATGGTTTAACCTTGAAAACAATACTATTTCAACCACGATTTGTCAGCCTTGACTATAATAAGGCCGCAGATAAGATGGGACAAGTTGGGGTAATTCCAGAAGGAATAACGGTTAAGGACGCTAATTTTACGGTTGCAGTTTTTAATTCTAGCAGTGCTGCTTATGGACACCTTGTTTCATATAATTTAAATCAGATAAATAAATTTAAGGCACAAAATTTACCGCAACTTAAGTGGTCAACTTTTAAGCACTATGCAGCTAATATTAAAGTCAGTCCATATATTAAGTTGGGGCATGGCCAAGCGATTGGTTCATCAGAGAATTATATTTATGTAATTGCCAACGATAACAAGTCCAGAAATTCAAATAATTCGGAAGAAATATTGCAAATTCGCAAGTCTGACATGAAGATTAATCAAATTTGGAGTTTTCGTATTTGGAGTGGTACCTCACCTCGTTATATTCATAATGCGACATTTGCGGATGACAACACGATGTATTGTCTCTTTCATAATGGTGCTAATAATTACTATGAATATTGGAAAGTAACTCGTTCAGGTGATACTTGGACTCCTATTCAAGTTGGTGCTACTAAAGGTAATTTTATTAGCAATGGCTCGCCCGTCCAAGGCTTTACCTATGATAAAAAGCACCGTCAATTCTTTATTGGCTTTAATGATTACATTTTTAAAGTTGCAGAAAATGGTACTTATCAAGCAACCCATCATTTACATGTTAAACGTGAAATTGAAGGCTTGTCGGCCGATAAGGGTAAGTTATATGTTGAGTTTGCCCAACGAGGTGAATTAACAGCAGGAAAAATTAATTAAGTTTAAAAACAGGCTCATTGGTGTGAGCCTGTTTTTTTCAAAATATAAGTCTATGGCACTTTTGGCAAAAATAAATAATAAAAAAGCTAAGTAGGTATTTCTATACTTAGCTTTTTATTTTAATGGGTCCCCTGAGAGTCGAACTCAGATTTTAAGAACCGGAATCTTACGTGCGATCCATTACACTAAGGACCCAAACAATACTTTAGCTATTATAGCAGAAAAAGAAGGAAAAATGAAATCTTTTTTTAGCACTAAAAAAGAAAGTTGTAGTATGATTAAGTTCAAGGAGAACTTGGTTATCTTGTATAACTTTGTTTTTCTTGAATTATTTAAAATTGGTTGTTATACTATAGATGTCGATTGAGAAATGGGAGATTTAATATCTATTAGTCCACGTTTCTCTTATATTTTTAGGCAAAGCGGGACAAAAAATGACAACTGATGGGTCAATTTACGTCCCAAGATAAGGAGAGAAGTTGATGTACGCGGAATTTCCAGTGCTTGAAGCTCTCGTTCCTGACATACTAAAAGTTTTTCGGCAAAGATATCTTGTTCTTGAACAGATATCGCTGAATGCGCCCGTTGGTCGCAGAAGTGTGGCTCAGGCATTAGGTCTTTCTGAAAGAAACGTGCGAACGGAAACAGAGAATCTTCGTGATCTCGGTTTAATCGAAATTAAGAATTTTGGCATGTTTATGACAGAGAAGGGCGAGAAGATGCTGCAAGATGCAGCACCACTGATTGACCGTTTGTTTAATGCACGCGAAACCGAAATTGATTTGGCACGTAAACTGGGCATTGAACGAACAATCATTGTACCAGGTGATAGTGATTTACAAGAACTAGTTTTTGAAAGAATGGGTGAAGAGCTCAATGCAGCGCTTGACTTGCTTTTACCACTAGGTCATTCGATTATTACCGTACTTGGTGGGGCAGCACTTGCTAAATCTGCTAAAAATTTGTCTAAAAGTTTAGGGAAAAATCGGCAATTAGAGTTTGTTCCTGGTCGTGGTGCCTTGGGCGAAAATGTTGCTATTCAAAGCAATACAATTGTTCAAGAAATGGCTGCGGCAACTGGTGGCAAATACAAGACCTTATATTTGCCCGAGCAAGTTTCAACCGCAGCTTATAAATCGCTAATTCGTGAATCTACCGTGGCTGATGTTTTAGAAGACATTTCTAAAACAGATGTTTTAATTCACGGCATTGGACTTGCTCATGATATGGCTCGACGCAGAGGTTATAACGCAATGCGGCTATCTGAATTGCGGGAAAAAAGAGTCGTTACCGAATGTTTTGGGTGTTTCTTCGATAACAAAGGTAAGATTGTCGACCGCGTGCAACAGGTTGGCTTGCAGTTCGAGAATCTAAATAAAATACCCCACATATTTGCTTTTGCTTGCGGTAGCCATAAGGCTAAAGCAATCAATGCTTATATGCCTAATGCACCTCATCAAACCTGGCTAATAACTGATGAAGGTGCCTCAAATAAGATTTTAAAGGAGAAATAATTCTCGTTTAAAATAAAAGATGTATGTAGTTCTTACATAGTTCCTAAGGAGGACTTTAGAATATGACAGTTAAAATTGGTATTAACGGCTTTGGCCGTATCGGTCGTTTAGCATTTCGTCGCATTATGGATTTAGGCGAAAAGTCAAAGGATATTGAAGTTGTTGCTATTAACGACTTGACTACTCCAGCACTTTTGGCTCACTTATTGAAGTATGACTCAACTCATGGTACTTTCAACCACGAAGTTTCAGCTACTGAAGATTCAATCGTTGTTGATGGTAAAAACTACCGTGTATACGCTGAGCCACAAGCTCAAAACATTCCATGGGTTAAGAACGATGGTGTTGACTTTGTTCTTGAATGTACTGGTTTCTACACCAGCAAGGCTAAGTCACAAGCTCACCTTGATGCTGGTGCCAAGAGAGTCTTGATTTCAGCTCCTGCTGGCAACGACTTGAAGACTATTGTTTACGCAGTAAACGATGACACTTTAGATGCTAGCGACACTATTGTTTCGGCTGGTTCATGTACTACTAACTCATTAGCACCAATGGTTGATGCATTGCAAAAAGAATTTGGTGTTAAAGTAGCTACTATGACTACTATCCACGCTTACACTTCAACTCAAATGCTTTTGGATGGACCTGTTCGTGGTGGTAACAAGCGTGCTGCCCGTGCTGCTGCTGTTAACATTATTCCTCATTCAACTGGTGCTGCTAAGGCTATTGGTCTTGTTGTTCCAGAATTGAACGGTAAAGTTAACGGTCACGCACAACGTGTTCCAGTTACTGACGGTTCATTAACTGAATTAGTTTCAATTCTTGACAAGAATGTAACTGCTGATGAAGTTAACTCAGCAATGAAGAAATACGAAAGTGACTCATTTGCTTACAACGATGATGAAGTTGTTTCAAGTGATATCGTTGGTATGACTGCTGGTTCAATCTTTGACCCAACTCAAACTATGGTAACCACTGCTGGTGACAACCAATTAGTTAAGACTGTTGCTTGGTACGACAATGAATACTCATTCACTTGCCAAATGGTTCGTACTTTGTTGAAATTTGCTACTCTTTAATTTTTAAATTAATTAAGTAGTAAAAGAGAAGGCGGAGGGAAATTCTTCCTTCCGTCTTTTTTCTTATCATTAAAATAATTAAGTTATCGGAGGATATAGATGGCTAAATTAATTGTTTCAGACCTTGATGTAAAAGATAAAAAGGTTTTAGTTCGTGTTGATTTCAATGTGCCAATTAAAGACGGTGTGATTGGTGATGACAACCGTATTGTTGCCGCCCTTCCTACCATCAATTATATTATTGATAATGGTGGTAAGGCTATCTTACTTAGTCACTTAGGCCGAGTAAAGAATGCTGATGATAAAAAAGAATTGTCACTTAAGCCAATTGCTGAACGTTTAAGTGAATTATTGAAGAAGCCAGTAACCTTTGTACCTGAAAATGAAGGTCAAGAAGTTGAAAATGCAATTAACAACATGCAAGATGGTGATGTCGTAGTTCTTGAAAATACACGTTTTCAAGACATTGATAATGACTTTGGCAAGCGTGAAAGTAAGAATGACCCCGCTCTTGGTGAATATTGGGCAGCTCTTGGCGACATGTACGTAAACGATGCTTTTGGTACTGCGCACAGAAGTCATGCTTCAAACGTTGGTATTGCCGAAGCTATGAAAAAGGCTGGCAAGCCTGCAGCAGCTGGCTACTTAATGGAAAAAGAAATTAAATTCTTAGGCGATGCCGTAGCTAATCCAGTTCACCCATTTGTAACTATCTTAGGTGGAGCGAAAGTTTCTGACAAGATTGATGTTATTACCAATTTAATTCCAAAGTCAGACCACATTTTAATTGGTGGCGGGATGGCTTATACCTTCTTAGCTGCTCAAGGTCATAACATTGGTAAGTCATTATTTGAGCCAGATAAGGTTGACTTGGCTAAGCAATTGCTAAACGATGCTGATGGTAAGATTGTATTACCAGTTGATAACTTAGCAGCAACTGAATTTTCAAATGATGCTGCTCGTGAAGTTGTTGGTGATGATATTCCTGACAACATGATGGGACTTGATATTGGTCCTAAGAGTGTTGAAAAGTTCAAAGAAATCTTAAAAGATGCTAAGACAGTTGTTTGGAATGGACCAATGGGTGCCTTTGAAATGCCAAACTTTGCCGAAGGTACTTTAGAAGTTGGTAAGTCATTAGCTGAATTAACTGATGCCACTACGATTATTGGTGGTGGTGACTCAACTGCAGCTGCTAAACAATTAGGAATTGCTCCTAAGATCACCCACATTTCAACCGGTGGTGGTGCCTCACTTGAATACCTTGAAGGTAAGGAATTACCTGGAATTGTCTGCATTTCAGATAAATAGTTCTCAGAAAGGAATTTAAGATATGCGTACACCAATTATTGCTGGTAACTGGAAATTGAATATGAATCCTGAACAAGCTGTTGCATTTGCGACTGCCGTTAAGGATAAGTTACCCCAAGCAAGTAAAGTTGAATCCTTAATCTGTGCTCCAGCTGTAGACCTTGATGCTTTACAAAAAGCAGCTCAAGGTTCTGATTTACAGATTGGTGCAGAAAATGCCTACTTTGAAAATGAAGGTGCTTTTACGGGTGAAACTTCACCTAAGGTACTTAAAGAAATGGGTATTAACTACTGCATTATTGGTCATTCAGAACGTCGGGATTATTTCCACGAAACTGATGAAGATATTAATAAGAAGGCCAAAGCATTATTTGCCAATAACATTACCCCAATTCTTTGTTGTGGTGAATCACTTGAAAAGCGTGAAGCTAATAAGCAAGAAGAATGGGTTATTGGTCAAATTAAGGCTGCCTTAAATGGTTTGACTGCAGACCAAGTTTCAAGCTTGGTAATTGCTTATGAGCCAATTTGGGCTATTGGTACTGGTAAAACTGCAACATCAGATCAAGCTGAAGAAATGTGTAAAACCATTCGCGATACAGTTAGAGATCTATACGATAATGAAACTGCTGAAAATGTTCGCATTCAATATGGTGGTTCAGTTAATCCTGCTAACGTTAAGGAATTAATGGCTAAGCCAAATATTGATGGTGGTTTAGTTGGCGGAGCCAGCTTAAAAGCAGATTCATACTTAGACTTAGTTAATTACCAAGACTAAGTTATAAAATCTAAAAAAACAGCTATTGCATAGTGTAATAGCTGTTTTTTTATTGAAATACCGGGCAATAATAAAGTAATTAGTATAGATAGTAAAGTATATTTTTGCTTCCTTTTTTTAATTTTTTTATAAAGTTGCTGCTTGTAAGATGCAACCAAGGCCTCAATAATGATAAATTTCTTTTTAAGAAAATGCTATATTAACAGGCTTTAAATTAAGTAGCCATAATTATGGTGACACCACATGGTCCAAATGTTTGGTGATAATGTGATTACATGATTAAATTAAATAATAAAAAAATCAAAATTAATAAAAGTGAGGTTTGAAAATGAAAAAAATATTTTGTTCAATGATTGCTACTTTAGCTGTTTTATTGACTTTTCCATTTTTAATTCATAATAAATATACTGATTATTTTAACCCTTTATTAAAAACGGAAATTTCTTATGCTCAGGTGCCTAAAAACACGCAAAAATATTATAATGTTCAAGCTGTTAATAAATTCGGCAAGAAGTTACCCTACAAATTAAACTTTGTTGGTGGCTATGATGCCTCAAAAGAGTACATTGCGATTCAACATAAAGGGCAGTATGTCAAACTAGTTGACTATATTGCAGAAAAGCAAATGCCTATGGAATGAATAACTAAAGATACTATAGTGAATATCGTCTTTAATAGGTCTAAGAAGTAAGAGGGCGTGCTATGACTGCTATTAAGCAAATTAGGTTATGAATGCCAGTAATTTTATTGTATCTTTTTGATTACTAATATGACCGTTTGTTTACTATAACCTTACATCTAAGTTTTGTGGTCCAATTGGCTTGTATCGCAAATTACCTGTGGTATAATCCTAAGAATAATAAAAATTTATTAGGAGATAAAAAATGAAAAGTAATAAAATTTTAACTGTATTGGCAGCTGCTGCAATTGGTGTTTCTACTGCTACTAGCCTAGGTGCTATGCAAGCCCAAACATCTTATGCGGCTGCTAAGCAAGCTAAGACGGTTAAGCCAAGTAAACAAGCTAAAGCAGTTAAAGTTGCTTTTGGTAAGTCATATACCTTCCCTAAAGAGTGGGCTGGTAAATGGTATAGTAATGATCTTTTACGGATGGAGCCATTAGATTTTCATAAAACTGGACTAGGGTCACCAAGAAGTGGTGAATATGCTAAAGCAGTTACAAGTGCAAAATTAAAGGGAACTAATAAGTATCCATGGCAAATGTCTGCTGATTGGCAAGCTAAGAATGCTAAAGAATTAAATAAGTACGTTCGTGTAAGTAAAAAGAAGGTAAACGGCATTGACTGGATTATTGTTACTCCAGTTGGTAAAAAGTCAATTGATAATGGTTTCGCTTTTGCGGCTAGAACTGAAAAACTAAATGGCAAAAAGGAAACTGTTATTTTTGAAGCTAATCCACATGTTGGTGCAGCTACCCAACAATATTTCCGTACTAAGGAATTAGCTGATAAGTATGGTAAGCACCAATTCAAGAATATGGAATATAGTAAATGGGTTTTGCTTAGATCAAAAAACAAATAAGTTAGTTAAATAGTTATTTAGGGTCTTACTACTTAAGTAAGACCCTTTTGTTTGTGCGAATTATAAGAAATTAAAGATAAAATATTTATTAGGTAATTGAAAGTAAAACAAATCCGCCCCTAGTTTTAGTAACTCTGTGGAGCGGAATTTGTAATGGAGCTAATTTTTATTTGTAGCGGTAAATTAGTTAAAATTCACATTATACCGCGGGCCAATTGGTGGAAAGGTAGGCAAGCGTAAGGGAGTTGTGTGCCATTGAGTAAAAAGGGTTGCGCATAAGAGGATAAAGGGGACGTCTTCTGGACGTGAAATTTTACAAGTTAGCACCACGCCAATCTTAACCATAGTGGTTTGAACAGTAGCAATTTTTTTGACGCCAGTTAAAAATTTATAACGTCCATTTTTGATATTACCAGTGACAAGGTAATTTAACCTTGTAATATAAAAAAGATTGGCCAGGTTATTATTCAGGTGCTTGACCTTAACCAGCGAATGATTGACCACATCAATTGTAAAAGAGGAGATTAGACCATTGCCATCAGCATATAAGCGGCCAATTTCTGTTCCATTTACCGTTTTTAAATATAGGGTATGATTAGGATTATTCAAGTTACCTTCAATAATGTAGCGAATTTTGCCATTTTCATTGGCGACAGGAATTTGCCCATATTCTTGTTGTTGATTGAGTTCCAATAAATAGCGCATAACGACTCCTATTCCTTAGCATTTGCGCTAATAAACTTCCTTAATATATAACCGACACCATGATCATCATTTGATTTAGTAGTTACTTGGGCTATTTCTTTAATTTTAGGAACAGCATTGCCCATTGCTACACCGACACCTGCATCGCGAATCATACTTAAATCATTTAGATTATCTCCAATAGCTGCAATTTCTTCCCGCTTGATTTTTTTCTTGTGAGCATAATCAAGTAAAGCTGGTCCTTTTTGTGCGTGAATATCATTGATTTCAATATTGACGGGACCGCTAGAAGTAATCGCTAGGTCGCCTAAGGCAGCAATTTCTTGTTTGGCTTGCGTAAATGCCTGTTGCCCATTAGCATTAAAAGAAATAATTTTCATGACTTCGATTTGCGGATCATTTAAAAGTTCGGTAAAATTAGCTACAAATTTCATGCTTAACATCGCATTACTCCCAGCAGCAATTGCTACGGCCTTTTTAAAAGTTAGTTCAGCGTTTAATTGCATCAATGATCGTGCTAAATTAGCAATCCGCTGGCTTGTGTCCGTAGAATAAATTTGATCGGCAGTTACAAGTTCATAATAAAGTTGATGTCGTTCTAAAATAGCGACAATTTGCTTAGCCTTTGATTGAGGAAGGGCATGTTTGACTTGTAATTGGTCATTAGCATCATAGACTAAGGCGCCATTAATATTGATAAAACCGGTCTGTAACCCATATTTTCTAATTGCTTGACGTGATTGTTTAGGTGAGCGGCCAGTTGCTATTAAAAATTCAATATTATTTTGTTGGGCTGCTTTAATTGCGGCAATATTTTCGCCGGAAATGTCTAAACTACTATTGAACAGTGTTCCGTCAAGGTCACAAGCTACTAATTTAATCAAGGTTAAATGTTCCCCTTCCTAATAATTCTATAAGGTAATAAATATTCTGTCTATTAAGATTATATTTGCTAAAGAAGCGCTAAAATTATTCAGCTTCTTTTCGATAACAATTAATTTCATGATACCATAAAAGCTAATGAAAGCGAGGACGTTTTACAGAATGAAAAAATATATCGGCAATGACTGGGATCAAGTCTTAGCTCCAGTATTTGCTAGTAATGAATATCATAAGTTACATGAATTTTTAAAAGTAGAGTATGCAACTAGGCAAATTTTTCCAGATATGTACCATATTTTTACCGCTTTTAAATTAACCCCTTTTACTAAAACTAAAGTAGTAATTCTTGGTCAAGATCCATATCATAACCCTGGTCAAGCAACTGGGCTGAGTTTTGCCGTAATGCCTGGCATCTCGTTACCGCCATCATTGGTTAATATTTACCGTGAATTGTATGATGACGTTGGCTGTGCGCCAGTTAATCATGGTTATTTAAAAAAATGGGCTGATCAAGGTGTTTTACTGCTTAATGCCGTTCTAACCGTGCCTTTGGGTCAGGCAAATGGTCATCAAGGTAAAGGTTGGGAGCAGGTGACTGATGCAGCAATTAAAGCACTTAGTGATCGCGGAAAAGTGGTCTTCATTTTATGGGGAAGATACGCTCAAAATAAGATTAATTTAATTGACCAAAATCGTAATTTTGTGATTAAATCAGCTCACCCTAGCCCATTGTCAGCTAGCCGTGGCTTTTTTGGGTCCCGACCATTTTCACGTTGTAATGCTGCTTTGAAAAAATTTGGGACAGGTCCCATTGATTGGCAGCTACCGGCAGAAATTAAACAGATAGACTTAGCATAAGGAATGAAAAATGAGTATTTTTACATTGTTAGAAGACAAATTAAAAAAAACGGGCGTAAAATATCGCTTAGTGTTTCCTGAAGGAAATGAGCAAAAGGTTCTGGAAGCAGCCAGTAAATTAGCTGCGGGATCAATTGTTGAGCCAATCTTATTAGGTAATCCCCAAAAGATTATGACTACTATTAGGAGCAGCAAGTTAACTTATCCGCAACCAAAAATTATTGATTATCAGCATGATTCAGCAATTAGTGAATTAGTACCAGCCTTCATTGCTGCTCGCGGTAAAGAGGTGGATGAAGCCGATGTGTTACGAGCACTGAATGATGCTAATTATTATGCAACAATGCTAGTCAAAATAGGTAAAGCTGATGGAATGGTTTCTGGAGTTGCTCATTCTACAGCCGATACTGTCCGACCAGCTTTACAATTAATTCATACAGCTGCAGGGATGAAGCGAGTTTCTGGTAGCTTTATTATGGAACGTGGAGCAGAAAGGTATATTTTTGCAGATTGTGCGATTAATCCTGAACCTGATAGTAAAACTCTAGCTGAAATTGCCTATCAGTCAGTTGCCACTGCACGTATGATTGACCTTGAACCACGGGTAGCTTTTTTAAGTTTTTCAACTAAAGGTTCAGCTAAGGGGACTATGGTTGACCGCGCAGCGGAGGCTTATCAAATATTTGCTCACGCTCACCCCGATATTCTTGCTGATGGGGAATTGCAATTTGATGCAGCCTTTGTACCTGAAGTGGCTAGAAAAAAAGCGCCGACATCTCCGCTTAAAGGGCGAGCTAATATTTTTATTTTCCCAGAATTACAGTCAGGTAATATTGCTTATAAAATGACGCAGCGGTTAGGAAATTTCACAGCGATAGGGCCAATTTTGCAAGGAATTGCGCAGCCCATTAATGACCTTTCAAGAGGTGCTAGTAGTCAAGATATATATAATATGGCAATATTAACTGCTGCTCAAGTAAGTGCAGAGGGTGAGTAAGATGAAATTAACTGTAAATTCGGCAGCTGAAATGAATAAAATCGGTGCAGCTATCGCTCTGACAGCTAAGCCACATGATCTCTTGCTTTTAAAAGGTGATTTAGGTGCAGGCAAAACGACGTTAACGCAAGGAATCGGTCGTGCCCTTGGAATTAAGCGCCCAGTAAAGAGCCCAACTTTTACAATTGTTCGGGAATATCGCGAGGCACGTCTGCCCTTTTTTCATATGGATTTTTACCGTTTAGAAAACGACGATTTGTCCTCAATTGATCTAAACAGTTATCTAGCTGAACCAGGCTTAGTTGTGATCGAATGGCCCCAAGTGATTAAAGCACAATTACCAGAGTATGCTTTGCAATTGACTATCCGCCGTGTTGATGATCAGTGGGATTCGACTAAAAGAACGGTTGAATTTGAAGTGCAGGGTGAGCGTGCTAAACAATGGTTAGCGGATATTTTAGTGCAGCTTAAATCCATTAGCTAAAGTTTAAATTTTTAGCTTTAAAATATTTTATTAGTAAAAAGAGTTAGCATTGGTCAGTGCTAACTCTTTTAATATGGCCGATTTCTAGCCTTCATACTTGTTCAACTAAATTCTTAAGTGCCTCGTCACCAAATTGCTTATTTTGGGCAATCAAAATTCCGGCACAAGCTTCACTGTCGCTTAAGGCATTGTGATGATGCCATAGTTCAACTTGAAGTGCTTTAGCTACTGTATCCAATTTATGGTTTGGCAAATCAGGCTCAAATAACTTACTAGTTTTAAGTGTATCAAGAACGAAATAATGCGGTTCGGCAATATCATAACGTGCTAAGCTTTTACGCATGACATTAGTATCGAAACGAGCGTTATGTGCACACACTAACATACCAGGTTGGTATAAATCTTTAATTTGAGGCCAGACTTCAGCCATTGTTGGTGCCGTTTTTACTTTATCTGCGGTAATATCATGTACTTGAATATTACGACTGTCAAATGGCATTTGTGGATTAATCAAGGTATAAAAGCGGTCGATAATTTTATTATCTCGCACCATTACAAGTGCCAGAGAACAAGCACTTTCAGGCTGCCGATTGGCAGTTTCAAAATCCATAGCAATAAAATTCATTTTTTCTCCTTAAATAATTAATTTTAGTATAACATAGAGTGAAGCAAATGCCTTAATGCGGTAAAATAGAAAAAGTATTATAAAGGGGATTTTAACGGTGGAGTTATTTAATATAGAACAAGTAGGAACTAAAATTGAGAAACAAGTTCCGCTAAGCAAATATACTTTTACTAAAACAGGTGGTCCAGCAGAATATTTAGCTTTTCCTCAAACCATAACTGAGTTAAAGGAACTAGTACGTTATACATTTGAAAATGAGATACCCTTAACTGTAATTGGTAATGCATCTAATTTAATTATCCGTGATGGTGGAATAGATGGTTTAGTGGTTATTTTAACTAAAATGAACCAAATTAAAGTTACAGATAAGCAAGTAACAGCTCAAGCTGGTGCACGTATAATTGATACTGCTTTTACCGCAGCTGAACATGGTTTAAGTGGACTAGAGTTTGCCGCTGGGATTCCTGGTAGTGTAGGTGGAGCTGTCTTTATGAATGCAGGAGCCTATGGTGGAGAAACTTGTGCGGTAGTGAAAAATGTAAAAGTTTTGACACGCAAAGGTGAGTTTAAAGTATATTCTAATGAAGAAATGAAATTTGCTTACCGACACTCACTTATTCAGGAAAATGGTGATATCGTAATAGCTGTAGATTTTACTTTAAAAAGGGACACCAAAAGTAAAATTTTAGCTGATATGAATTATTTAAATGCCTTGCGTAAGTATAAACAGCCACTAGAGTATCCGTCATGTGGTAGTGTTTTTAAACGACCAAAAGGTCATTTTGTGGGCCCAATGATTATTGAAGCTGGCTTACAAGGTAAGCAAATTGGGGGGGCACAAGATTCCATGAAACATGCTGGTTTTATTGTAAATAAAGGCAATGCCACTGCTACTGATTATTTGGATTTAATTCACCTGATTCAACGTGTAATTAAGGAAAAGTTTAAGCTGGATTTACAAACTGAAGTTAGAATAATTGGAAAACCCACTGAATAAAAAGTAAATCTCTAATAGTGGAAAGGAGCAGAGATGAATTTTAATGTTGGCAACATCTTTACTTGGAATAACTTGTCAATTATTCTTGACGTATTAATCATTTGGTTCTTAGTTTATCATTTGGTTATTTTAATTAGGGGTACTAAGGCAGTTCAACTAGCCAAGGGTATCGTCTTAATTTTTATTGTCCGCATTATTGCAGGTGTTTTACAGCTGCACACTACAACGTGGTTGATAGATCAAATTGTTTCTTGGTCAGTCATTGGTATCATTATTATTTTTCAACCTGAAATACGTCGTGGACTTGAGCATTTAGGACGATTACCAATTTTTGGTGAGCGCGAAGATAGCGAGCGTAATGAATCGCTTAGGTTTATTAATGAACTTGATAAGGCTATCCAGTACATGTCTAAAAGGCGGATTGGCGCCTTAATTACCTTGCAACAAGAGACTGGACTTGATGATTATATCGAAACAGGAATTAATTTAGATGCTCGTGTTACAGGTGAATTATTAATTAATATTTTTATTCCTAATACTCCACTACATGATGGGGCAGTAATTATTAATCAAGACCATGAAATTGCGGTCGCAGCGGCTTATTTACCTTTATCAGATAGTACGATGATTCCTAAAAGACTTGGTACTAGACACAGAGCTGCTGTAGGTATTTCGGAAGTAACTGATGCAATTACGATTGTAGTATCTGAAGAAACCGGTGGCGTAACTATTACTCGTAATGGGCGGCTACTTTTGGATATTAGTCGGGATGAGTATATGAAGTATTTAACTGCCGCGCTTGTTCCTAAGAAAAATAATAATGAAAAATGGTATCAAAAGGCTTTGCGTAAAATTTGGAAATGGGGTGCTGACCGATGAAAGAATTTTGGCGCAAGGCATGGTTCATTCGTTTAGTTTCACTCTTAATTGCTATTTTACTGGTAATTTATGTAAATTATACTCAAAGTGGATTTTGGACACAGGGAGAACCTGAACGGACTAAACAAACTGCTAATAAAACGCAAACTATTAAAGTTCCTTTGCAAGTTTCGGTTGACACTGATAAGTATTATGTGATTGGTTATCCTGAAAAAGTTAGTGTTACTTTAGAAGGCTCGACGGCTTTAGTTACATCAATGGTCAATACCCAAAACTTTCGAGCATATATTGATTTAACTAATAAAAATATTGGTCGGCATACGGTTAAAATAAAGATTACGGGAATGAGTAAACAGGTATCATATTCTGTTAATCCTAAAACAGTAAATGTGAATATTCAACGACGAAAATCTACCACAATGCCTATACAAACAGAGTATAATAAGGGAGCAGTCGCCCGTGGATATAGGTTAGGGGATGTTAGCATTTACCCACAAGAAGCTGAAGTAACCGGTGCTCGTAGTGAAGTTGACCAGATTGATCAAATAATAGCTAAAGTAGTTTTACCTAATGGTATTGATCATACCTTTGAACGGCAAGTCAGTTTGATTGCTGAAGATCATAAAGGACGTCAGCTCAACGTAGTCATCGAACCGGCGACTGCTAAGGTAATAATTCCAATCACAATTGCTCAAAAAATGATAAAAGTTGAATTACAACCAATGCATGAAAAGCAAAATAAATTATACTCGATTAGTACTAGAAGTAATTATGTTACTTTGTTTGGGACCGAAGAGGCTTTGACTAAAGTGAAACACTTGAAAGTACCGCTTGATTTAAGCAAGATTAACAGTTCAACGACTAAGTTAGTGAAGTTAAAATTGCCTCAAGGTATAGTGAAGGCTGATCCGAGTCAAGTTAGTGTGGATCTAAAAGTCGAGAATACGAATAATGAAAAAATTAAAGGTAAATAATGGATAAGGAAGGTTGTTTATAAAATGTTGAAATATTTTGGTACAGATGGTGTTCGTGGCGTAGCTAATCGAGATTTATCTCCTGAGCTGGCATTTAAACTAGGACGTGATGGGGGTTACATCTTAACTAAGAATACTAAAAATGAACAGGCGAAAGTCTTAGTTTCAAGAGATACTCGGGCTTCCGGACAAATGCTTGAATATGCTTTGATTTCAGGATTACTTTCAGTGGGAATTGAAGTATTAAAAGTTGGTGTAATTACTACTCCAGGTCTATCATATTTAGTTAGAGCACAAGGAGCTGATGCTGGCATTCAAATTTCAGCTTCACATAATCCAGCTGAAGATAATGGTATTAAATTTTTTGGTAGTGATGGCCTAAAATTATCTGATGAGATGGAGGAAGAAATTGAAAAATTAATTGATAATGAAAAAGATGCCTTACCACGTCCATCAGCTGCGGGACTGGGTTCGGTAACTGATTTTCATGAAGGCAGTGCCAAATATCTGCAGTTTATTGAAAATACTATTCCTGAAGATCTCAATGGTATTAAAGTAGTTATTGATGGCGCTAACGGAGCGGCAAGTAGTTTAATCTCACGCTTATTTGCTGATTGTGGTGTTGACTTTACGACCATTGCTACTCATCCTAATGGCTTAAATATTAATGACCATGTTGGTGCAACGCATACTGAAAAATTACAAGAAGAAGTGGTTAAGCAAAAGGCTCAATTAGGCTTGGCCTTTGATGGCGATGCTGATCGTTGTATTGCTGTAGATGAAAATGGTCACGAAGTTGATGGTGATCACATTATGTACATTTTAGGTACTTACATGGAAGATAGTGGACGCTTGAAGGATGATACAATTGTGACCACTGTAATGAGCAACTTGGGATTTACAAAAGCTTTAGAAAAACATGGTATTAAGAATGTACGTACGCAAGTTGGAGATCGCTATGTTTCCGAGGAAATGAGAAAGCATGGCTATAACTTAGGTGGTGAACAATCTGGTCATGTAATTATGAGTGATTATCATAATACTGGGGATGGGATGCTAACTGGTTTACAGTTAATGCTAGTAATGAAAAAAACGGGTAAGTTACTGACTGAGTTATTAAAAGACTTTAAAGACTATCCTCAATGTCTAGTAAATGTTCCAGTTACTGATAAACATAGTTGGGAAAATCATCAAGCGATTGCTGATGTAATTAAGAAAGTTGAAGCAGATATGCAGGGAGATGGCCGGGTAGTGGTTCGTCCTTCTGGCACACAATCATTATTACGGGTAATGGCTGAAGGTCCAACACAAGAAATAACCGATGCTTATGTAAAGCAAATTACTGATGTAGTTGAAAAAGAGATGGGTATTTAAATTTTATAAAGTGATAAAAAAGCAGACCAAACACTGAGAAAATGTGTTTGGTCTGCTTTTTATTTTTAGATTAATACAAAATATTTCATTTAGTATATACCAATTTAGATAATTTAGCTTGACCAACTTTAATAAAAAAGCTATTATTCCTTTTGTTACAACTAATATTTAAAAAACCAATTTAACAAAATTAAATATACCAAAGGAGAATAATATGTGTGGAATTGTTGGTCTCGTAGGTAAAGAAGCAAAAGAAATCGTGCTAAATGGTCTAACTAAGTTAGAGTATCGCGGCTATGATTCTGCCGGAATCTATTTGAATGATTTGGCGGGTAATGAATATTTGACTAAGACTACCGGTAGAATTCAAAATTTAAAAGAGCAAATGCAAACAAAAGAGCAAGGATTAGTAGGAATTGGGCACACTCGCTGGGCTACACATGGCGAGCCCACTGATAATAATGCTCATCCTCAATTTGATCAAACGAAACGCTTTTATATGGTTCACAATGGGGTAATTGAAAATTATCAGGAAATAAAAGATGAATACTTAAAAAATGTAATTTTTAAATCAAATACGGATACTGAAGTTATTGTTCAATTAATCAGTAAAATTGTTCAAGAACAGGAGTTAGATACCTTTAGTGCACTAAAACAAGCTTTGAATTTAATTAAGGGTTCATATGCAATTTTATTAGTTGATAATAAATATCCTGATCATATCTATATCGCTAAAAACAAGTCGCCGTTAATGTTAGGTTTAGGCCATAATTTTAATATTATAGCTTCAGATGCTCTTTCAGTTTTGGATCAAACAAAAACTTTTATCGATATCCAAGATGGTGAAGTTGGCGATATTACTAAAAATAACTATAAATTAGAAACACTTGATGGAAAAGCGGTGGCACATCAGTCATATCAAGTTAATATTGACCCTAATGCTGCAAGTAAGGGAACTTACGAATTTTATATGTTAAAAGAAATTTGTGAACAACCAACTGTTTTACATCATTTGGCACAAACTTATCTCGATCAGTCTGGTACACCTCAAGTTGATCCGAAAATTACCACTGGTCTATCTCGTGCTGATCGTATTTATATTTTTGCTGCAGGTACAAGCTATCATGCAGGTCTAGTTGGCAAAGAAATTATTGAAGAATTGACAGAGATACCGACCGAAGTTGCTTTTGCTTCAGAAGCAGGATATCATTTTCCAATCTTATCGCAGCATCCTTTCTTTATTTTTCTTTCGCAATCTGGAGAAACGGCTGATTCTCGGGTGGTTTTGCAGGAAGCAATAAAGCGTAAAATTCCTTGTTTAACTTTGACTAATGTTCCCAATTCAACTCTAGCCCGTGAAGCTAATTATGCAATGTCGCTCGAGGCGGGGCCAGAAATTGCAGTAGCTTCAACTAAAGCTTACATTGCCCAAATTACAGTTGAAGCCATTTTGGCTAAGGCTGTAGGTGAGAAGTTAGCTAAAAAAAGAGCGAAAGATTTCTTGTTAAAAGAAAACCTTGCCTTGGCTGCTGAAGGAATTGAGCAGGTTCTTTCGACCCAAGATAAAATTGCTCAACTAGCCCGAAAATATTTAGTACCATCGCGTAGCGCATTTTATATTGGACGGGGAATTGATTACCCTGTTGCTTTAGAAGCAGCATTAAAATTAAAAGAAGTTTCGTATATTCAAACAGAAGGTTTTGCAGCTGCAGAATTAAAGCACGGTACGATTTCATTAATTGAACCCGGTACGCCGGTAATTGCATTAATCAATGATCCATTAACTGCAGATTTAATGCGCGGAAACATTCAAGAAGTTATTGCCAGAGGGGCAAAAGTAATTACTATTGCTAGTCAAAGTTTGGCTAAAACTAATGATGATATCGTTTTGACTAATCTTAATTATTATTTAAGTCCACTTATTTCTGTTGTAGCGGCACAGTTATTTGCCTACTATACTTCTAAAATAAAAGGACTAGATGTTGATAAACCAAGAAACTTAGCTAAAAGTGTTACCGTAGAATAAAGTATATCTAAATAAAAAGAAAAGGTCGTAAGTAATTACGACTTTTTGTATAATGAAGCTAATAATGCTAAGAAGTGGGAGGAAAAAATTTTGGCAATTAAAATAATTGCAGTTGATTTGGATGGAACTTTGCTCACAAGTAATAATCAAATCTTACCTGAAACTGAAAGAGTGTTAAAGCAGGTAAGTCGTCAGGGAATTAAAGTTGTTTTAGCAACAGGTCGTCCTTTATCTGGTGCAATGCCCTATAATCAACAATTAGAATTAATGGGAAAAGACCAATATGACATTGTTTTTAATGGTGCAGTAATTCAAGACTTAGCTGGTAACATTTTAATGAATCAAAAGATGGGCTATCAAGATTTTACTAATATGTTACGTTTACAACGTTTAGCTCATGTGAATTTACATTTTGAAACGCCTGATTGCTTTTGGACTTGTGATCGAGATGTAGGAACTAACTTGGCAAATAACGGTGCAGTTACTAACAATATGATTAAAATTAGACGACCAGAAGAAATTCCGCAAGCTTTTTCTTTTAACAAGATTGGTTTCAGTTTAATTGATGATCTTCAAGAAATGGACAAACTATGGAATAATATTCCTGAATGGGTATTTAAGAAGTACGATGTAGTAAGAAGCTTTGCAGAAATCATTGAAATCAATGACAAGATTGCTTCTAAGGGTAATGCTTTAATCCAATTAGCTGATCGCCTTAAAATTCAGCAAAAAGACGTGATGATTTTTGGCGACCAGGGTAATGATATTTCAATGTTTTCTAACCCCAACTTTAAAAAAATAGCGATGGGTAATGCTATCGAATTAATTAAGGATAAAGCTGATTATGTAACTGCTGATAATAATCATAATGGAATTGCCAAAGCAATAAAAAAATTTGTTTTGTAGTAAAATAAAGTAGAGTTGATTATTATGGTAGAAAAAAAGATAGAACATAATGTTTCAGAAGCTGAGTGGGAAGTAATGCGGATTATTTGGACCCTTGGTGAAACTCATACTGGTGACGTGATTGAACAACTGCAAACAAAAAAGCATTGGTCAGAATCAACAATCAAGACTTTAATGGGACGTTTGGTCAAGAAGGGCTTACTACAAACGCGCAAAGATGGGCGACGGTTTGCTTATTCGGCGACAGTTAGTCAAATTGAAATGATGATTAAGGTGACTAACCAATTAATGGATCATATGTGTGATATGCATAAGGGTCAGGTATTGATTGAAATACTAAAAGGGCTGCCCCTATCTCAAAGTGATATTGCAACTATTGAAAATGAGCTTATTTTAAAAAAAGCCCATGCACCTAAAATGGTTCCTTGTAATTGTTTAGCTTCAGGTCAACACAATTGTTAATCAAATTAATAATTAGGAGGTTATAAATGAGAAAGTTTGGCAGTATTTTAATGCGTTTGGTATTTACTGTTTTGTTATGTGTATCAGGATTTTTGTTACTGGAAAGTCCAGTAATTATGGCTGTACCTAATGTCCCGCAAATGGCTAAAACACTTATTCAAAAGAGTATTGACCAATCAGATAATGATAGTTTTAAAGGTACATATCGGTTGGCTAAGGAATTGGGCGTAGAAGATAAAATTCTAGAACAATTGCCGCGCAAATACCACCAAAATATATCTTATGTTAGTATGTATAACCTTAGTGTTACCTATCGCGAAAATGGAGAGTTAACCGCAAAAAATTTAGCGCTACCGGCTAATAACAAAGTACAAGAAGCGGTAAATTATGTAATTATAAATAACATTAATGATAACCTTAAAAAGAATAAAAAAGATGTTAACCAAACTATTGCTATCTTTCATTATTGCTTCTTTGGTTTGATTATTCTCTTTGCAATTGCTATTATCCTTGTTTTATTTGGTAGATGGTGGGCATCAATTGCTATTTTGCTAGCTACTGTTGGCTCTTTTGGAGCCTTACAGTTCTACAGTAATAATGTTTTGCATAATTTACAAACGCAATATCATGGTATCACGTTGACCACTTCGTCTGCACTTTGGTTAGGATTAGCCATCGGGTTGGTTGCTCTGATTCTCTGGCCACCAATTTTGAAAATTACGAAAAAAAATGGACATGATAATTAAAAATGTTAAATGACTAATTAGCTAAATAACCGCTAGTCTCAGAGACTAGCGGTTATTTTATTGCGTTCTTAAGAAATTCAAATTTAGACTATTTGTACTGGTCTAACTTATTAGCAATAATTACTTAGTATAATTTGGTGCTTTTTTAGTAATTTGGACATCATGGGGGTGAGATTCACGTAGTCCGGCATTAGTAATACGTATAAATTGTGAATTTTCCCGTAAGTCAGTGATTGAAGCAGCACCAACGTAGCCCATACCTGAACGTAAGCCACCAAGAATTTGAAAAATAATGTCCGAAACATCACCTTTATAGGCAACCCGAGCTTCCACTCCTTCTGGCACGAGTTTATTAGCTTCGTTAACACCACCTTGGAAATAACGGTCAGATGAGCCATGAGATTGGGCCATTGCGCTAACTGAACCCATCCCGCGGTATGCTTTATATTTTTGCCCATTACTTTCAAAAATTTCCCCGGGTGCTTCAGTGGTGCCTGAAAGCATACTACCAAGCATTACCGCATGTCCACCTGCGGCCAGGGCCTTAACAATATCGCCAGAATATTGCATACCACCATCTGCAATGATTGGTTTATGATATTCTCGCGCTGCAGTAGACGTGTCGTAAATAGCAGTGATTTGGGGTACGCCAACCCCAGCAACTACCCGAGTAGTACAAATTGAGCCCGGGCCAATTCCTACTTTAACAACATCAACACCTGTATCAAAGAGGGATCTGGCTGCATCACCAGTTGCAATATTGCCAGCAATTAAAGTAGTTTGAGGGAAATGCTCTCTAATTTCTTTGATTTTGCGAAGAACACCTGCTGAATGCCCATGGGCGGTATCAATAACAATTGCATCGGCGCCATTTTCAAGTAAAGTAGCAGCGCGTTCAAAGGTATCACTAGTAACTCCAACGGCAGCAGCTACTAGCAGATGATTGTTTTGATCAATGGCTGCCTTAGTAAAATTATTTGGGACAACGACATTTTTAACATTGGCAACTTCACTGGCTTGAGCTGTAATTGACATGTTCTTATGAATGACTCCCAACCCACCTTGTAAAGCAATTGCGATTGCCATGGCACCTTCTGTTACAGTATCCATTCCGGCGCTAATAATAGGAATGTTTAGCTTAATATTTGGTGCTAGTTGCGTGTGAAGATCAACTTCATTAGGTAGAACGTGACTTTCAGCGGGAATTAATAAGACGTCATCAAAGGTTAAACCTTCTTTATTAAATTTCGTTGTCCAATTTGACATTTAGTGCACTCTCCTTACTTAGAATTATTAAAGTTAAATTGATTACACTTTACTAGGGAATTGCATGGCGGTCAAGTGCTAATTTTTAATTAAATTAAACTTTGCATGTAAACCGAACAAAAAAATGGTTTTTATTTTTATTGTAAACCTTTAAGCAAAGTGATATTATTTTTTTAAATCAGAAATAAGTAGTTATATTTCTTGTGCTAAGTTAATTATATTTACTGAAAAGCGATTGCTTAAATGTTTATTTAGGTATAAATAATAAATTTAAGAAAAAGAAAGAGGAGCAAATGAATAAAGAATTGACCCGTGAATTTATTGCTGGTTTACCTAAAGCCGAACTACATGTTCATATTGAAGGAACGCTTGAACCAGAATTAGAATTTACCTGTGCGCAACGTAATCAAATTGATATTCAAGCTAAGTCACCGGCTGATATAGATCATAGCTATGGTTATGGTCTAACGGAATTCTTGAAGGCCTATTACCGTGGTATGAAAGTTTTGCGTACTGAACAAGACTTTTATGAAGTAACTTGGTCCTTTTTACAAAAGATGGCTCAAAGTAATGTTAAACATGTTGAGTTATTTTTTGATCCTCAAGCTCATACTACTAGGGGGATTGCTTTTGAAACTGTGATTGAGGGGATTCACGCCGCAATTGTGGATGCGCAAGCTTTAGGAGTTGATACGCAATTAGTCATGTGTTTTTTACGTGAGCTTTCCAAACAATCTGCATGGGAAACTTTAGCATCAGCTAAACCATATCATGAAAAAGGTTGGATTATTGGGGTGGGGCTTGATTCAGCTGAACACCATAATCCGCCTTTAAAATTTATGACTGTCTTTGATGAGGCACAGCGACAAGGATATTTTTTAACCATGCATTGTGACCCTAAGCAAGTTGATTCGGTTGAGCATGTTAAGCAAGCTCTTGAAATTATTGAAGTTAATCGGCTCGACCATGGTATGAGTATAGTGCAAAATACGGATTTAATGGAATATTTAATTAGTCAACAAATTGGGATTACCGCTTGTCCAATTGCTTATTATTATACTCGTAAGGATATGGAGCAAACGGCTATTATGGAATTGTTTGCTAAAGGTGCTGTAATCAGTCTTAATTCTGATGATCCTTCATATAAGGGCGGCAATTATATCAATGATGTTTATTATAAGTTTGGTCAAAAATGTGGTTGGGGTGAAGATGAGATTGTACAAATAGCTCGAAATTCTTTCCAGAGTGCGTGGATTAGTCCTGAAGCTAAAGCTAGCTATTTACAACAGATTGATGCTTATTTACAAAATTTGGGTTAAAGCTAAAAAAGGTTATTCTAACTAAGAATAGCTTTTTTTATAAACAATTTTGTTTACATCTGTCGTCATATCCTGTATATTTAACTTAGTTTACAAATGTAAATACTGCTTTTGCTAAGGAGAGTACATTATGGCTAAAATTATTATTTTAATAACTGGTCTAGCAGGCATCGCTTTTATTGCTTGGTGGTTTTTTGGTCAACATCATGTGCAAACAAAACAGGCCAAAATGGCAGCCAATAAACAAAGTATTGATATCGAAGTTAAGGGTGGCTATTCACCAGAAAAAGTAATTTTAAAGCAGGGCATTCCAGCGACTTTAAATTTTAAACGTTTAGATTCAGCAAGTTGTTTGGATCATGTTGTATTTTCTGATTTTGGAATTAATCAAGTATTGCCTCAAGGTAAAGTTGAACAAGTTGAAATTGATACCAGTAAACCTGGTGAATATGATTGGGAATGTAGTATGAATATGTTTCATGGTAAAGTTATTGTAAAGTAAATTTGCGGGAGATTTAATATGAAAATTACAACACGATTTTGGACGTCGTTAATCCTATCAATACCAATGTTGTTAGAAATGATCATTCATCCCTTCACGGGTTGGATGCTCCCGGGTGGTAATTGGACAATGTTTGTGCTTACAAGCATTATTATGTTTCTTGCTGCTGGTCAATTTATCACAAGTGCTTGGGCTGCTTTTTTAAAGCATCATGCCAACATGGATACATTGGTTGCGCTTGGGACATTAACGACTTACATTTATAGTGTTTATGCAATATTGACTAAGCGACCGGTTTTCTTTGAAACGGCCGCTTTTGTTATTACATTCGTTTTACTAGGTCAAGTGTTAGAAGAAAAAATGCGTAGCAATGCTTCTAGTGCTATAAGTAAACTAATTAACTTAAATGCAAAAAATGCTCTGGTTAAACGTGGGCAAGATTTTATCCAAATTCCCGTTAGTCAAGTCGTTAAAAATGATTTAATCCAGGTAAAACCTGGTGAAAAAATTCCGGTTGATGGAAAGATAATTTCAGGTTCATCAAATATTGATGAGTCAATGATAACAGGTGAAAGTATGCCTGTGACAAAGACAGTTGGTGACCAGGTAATCGGAGCAACAATCAACCAAACAGGCTCGTTTGTTTTTACAGCTGAAAAAGTTGGTAATGATACAATGCTTGCTCAAATTATTGCAATTGTCAAAAAAGCGCAAAATAGTCATGCTCCAATTCAAAAGTTAACCGATAAAGTGGCTAATATTTTTGTACCAACTGTATTAATTATTGCTATTGCTACTTTTGTTGTTTGGAATGTCTTCTTAGGACAAGACATTCCAACTGCACTTAATTATGCCGTTGCTGTAATGGTAATTGCCTGTCCTTGTGCCCTAGGCCTGGCTACGCCAACTGCTTTAATGGTTGGAACTGGCCGGGGAGCCAAGATGGGAATTTTGATCAAAAATGGTGAAACTCTTGAAGCTGCTAATCATATTGGAACAATGGTTTTTGATAAAACTGGCACGTTGACCGAAGGTAAACCTGAAGTAACTGATCTAATTGGTAACAAGCAACAGGTAGTGCCAATTGCTGCTGGATTAGAAAAGTTATCGGAACATCCACTGGCGGCTGCAATTATTACCTATGCCAACAAAGAAAAGATAGTACCTGCAGTTGTTAGTGACTTTCAAGTTCTAGAGGGCCGCGGCGTTTGTGGTAAAATTGGGACTGAATCTGTCTACATTGGTAAATTAATAGCTGCTGCTAATTTGAAAATTTCTGTAAGTCTGGCCAATGAGGCAGAGAGATTAGAGACAGCAGCTAAAACGGTTGTTGCTGTTTCAGTTCAAAATGAAGTCATTGGCTTAATTGCAATTCAAGATGCGCCAAAAAAGAACGCAAAAGAAGCGATTAGTGAGCTTAAGCAAATTGGTTTGCAAACCGTAATGTTAACTGGTGATAATCAAAAAGTAGCACAGTCAATTGCCGAGCAAGTCGGCATAAATTGGGTAATCGCTGGTGTCTTACCCACCGATAAATCAGATGTTATTAAAAAATTGCAAGAAAAACACTATGTGGCTTTTGTCGGTGATGGTATTAATGATGCGCCCGCATTAACACAAGCAAATGTTGGAATTGCAATGGGATCCGGTACAGATGTGGCAATAGATGCTGGTGGCATTGTTCTAATGAATAATGATTTACTAGCAGTTGTTCGTGCACTCAAGTTGAGTCGGAAAACTTTTCAACGAATAAAACTCAACTTATTCTGGGCATTTATTTATAATGTTTTAGGCATCCCGATTGCCGCTGGCGTTTTTGCCGGAGTTGGTTTGGTTTTAAGTCCAGAGATTGCGGGTTTGGCAATGGTCTTTAGTTCATTATCAGTTGTTATTAGCTCGGTTTTATTAGGTAAAAGTAAAATATAAATACTTAAGTGATAGCAAAAAGCGAATACTGTTAACAGTACCCGCTTTTTATTTGAGCCATTTTTTAGCTTAAGTTAGAAAAAGTAATAATTTGCTTAATTATATTTATGATGTCTGGTCTTTAACACATGTTTGCTCTGTATGATATAAGTTATAATTCCAATTATTAACCAAATTAGCGTAACTAAAAGACTGCTGCGTAAAGCGGCATATTTAAACTTAATTAAATTAATAGGACCATAAAAAGGGAAGAGTAGAGCAATTTTTTCTAGCCATTTGGGATAGGCCGAAATAACTACTAAAATTCCGGCAACTAAACTCATTACCGAACTAATCAGATTTGACAGAAAATATGGGTCATTCATTTCCCAACTAATGGCCCAAGCAGTAAAGCCTAAAATTATGCCAAATAAACATAGTAAGGGTAAGACTAGGATAGTGCGATTAATAATTACCAGTGGGGCACCAAAAATTAGGGCCAGGATTAAGTTAGATGTTGCTAGAATAAAGCCAGCTATCAAGGCTACGAAAACTTTATTTGTCCAGTAATGTAGGCTAAAAGGCCGTTGGGCAATCATTTCGTAGTCAATGCCTAAATTGGCATCGGTAATTAGTGATTGGGTCATGGTCGTCATTGAAAGATTAGTGGCATCAATGGCAATTGATGCTAAAACGATGGACCAGTTAAAGTGACCGGTATATTGCATATTAATTAAAACTAAAAGGATCATGTCAACAAAAGGTGTGATAAAAAAGTAAACTAGGATAGTGCGCCAATTTGCTAAAAATGATAATGATGAAAATTGTGTTTTAAGCATCAGATTAAATTTAATTCTCCCTTCTTACGTGCCAACTGGTTAATTTTTTTAACCATTAAAATTATTAAACAAAACCAAATTATTAAACTAGAAAAATAAGCCGACCAATTAAAGGTTGAACTAGTGCCAGTTAAAGTGGCTATTGGAGTTGTCATGGGAATAAACCACTGGGCGATTTTTATAAATGGCCGCAAAAAATTAGGATTGCCAAAGAGTCCTGAAAGTAGAACAAGTGGTGTACCAATCAAACTTTCATAAGTAATGGCATTGGGAGTGAGGGTAAAGAAAGAGGCAATAAAAATTCCCATAGTTGCCATGGCTAGCCATAATAAAATAACAGTTAAACTAAACTTGAAAGTAATTGCGTCAGTTGTAACCCCTAAAAGTTGGGCAAGCAACCATGCTAGCGGAAAAGCTGCTAAGCCATAGGTTGAAGCTGGTAATAATAAAGCAATTAAAGACAAGCGTTCATCGTAAGCGTTATTAATTAAATAAGGTAAAGTTCCCTTGTATCTTTCAAAGCCGATACTGCCAGCAGCAGTGGTACAAGAAGACCACATGCCAAAGATTGCACTTTGTAACCATACACTAGTGTTGGCTAATTGATGATTGGCATAAGCGAGCGTATATTGTACCAAAAAGATGGACAGGGTACTCGTCAAAGTCAAAGTGACAAAATATTGATCTGACAAATATTCTTTAAAATGGAACCAAAACAGGCGGACAAATCTCATTTTATTTCCTCCGCAATTCTGGTGCTAAGGCTAAGTATGATTCTTCTAAGGTCGCAGGGCGGTCGATATGGCTCACCTGTGACTCTTTAACAATGTCTTCAACTGTTCCAGTAGAAAAAATGCGCCCAGCACCAATTAAGATAATTTGGTCAGCTAAAGCCTCTACTTCAGACATGGTATGGCTGGTTAGTAAAATACTAATGCCAAGATCAGAAAGATTCTTAATTGTATCGCGAATGCTTTTAGCAATTTCGACGTCGAGTCCGCTAGTTGGTTCATCGAGCAGAAGCAGTTGCGGATTACCTAAGAGTGCGCGCGCAATATGCAGCCGCTGCGTCATACCTTTAGAAAATTGCCCGACTTTTTTCTTCGCCACGTTGCTTAAATTAACAATTTCTAGTACACGAGTGATTTCAGTTTTTTGCTGGCGGTATGGCACTCGCGCCAAATCGGCAAAGAAAGCAAGATTTTGGGCGGCAGTTGCTCGATGGTAAAAGCCGAGCTCACCGCCAAAAGAGACACCTATATGCGGGTGATGGGTTGTGCCAATAATATTTTGCCCATTAAGCAATACTTGTCCCTGGGTTGGAAGTAAATAGCCGCCAATAATTGATACAATCGTTGTTTTACCAGCACCATTAGGACCAAGTAATGAAACGATTTGTCCTTTCTTAATGTTAAAAGAAATATCTTCAAGGGCATGAAATTCTTCATTTTTGCTATGATAAATCTTTTTTAAATGTTTTACTTCTAAAATATTTTCCAAAATAAATTCTCCAAAATTAGTTGTAAATTTAAGTGTCACTATTAAGGAAGGGTGACATCATGATTTTACAGGTTAAGTTGAAGATCTTTTGTTGATTTACATTAAAGCTTTGTAAAAATTATAACATAAAAATATTATTTGGCTATTTAAATTAATTAGTTTTTTATTTTAAGGGTAGAAAATGACATCTCTAAAATATTTATAACAAGTAACAGTTGGTCAAGTTAAACAAAATCAGTTGGTTAAGTTGGTTAAATATGACAGTAAATGGTCCCCAATTTTTTCAAATTAATTCAACAGGCTTTGGTTCTACTGCGGTTATGGGACGCAGGTCTAAGCATTTTATTGGGTGTTGCTCATCCTAGTGTTGAAGTAAGTTATGCTCTGCAATTACAACAAGCTGGTTATACTATATGAATTTGGGAGTCGGAATTGCAAGAGCATCGAATGGTTCTGATGTACACCTTCATGTATATGATCTGGCTGGTCAAGAAGTTAAAGACTTAATCCTCTTTGGTGATTGGTTTAAAAAAAATAAGACCAATCGGTTAAAATATCAAGAGTTTTAAAAAAACTAGCAACCCGGTGCTGGCCAACGGTTCAAGATGATGCTGATGCAAAGGGACCATTGATATATAAAATTAAGCAACGAGCAATTAATAATTGTAAGAAAGATTGAATGATATAAATAATAATTAAAATAAAGAAATATTAAAAGCCAGATCCAATCTAATTTAGAATCTGACTTTTAAAATTAACTTCTTTTAAGCCTAATCAACCGATTTTAGGGCTTCGAGCATTTCTAAATTTTTCAACTTATTGTTGACAATAAACCCAAGAATGAGCGTGACGATACCAATTACTCCTAGTGGCCACAAAAAACTTGAAGCAGATAGAGCCGGATTAAACATGACATTAGCTGGTGGTACGACATAAAGAATATAACGGTAGAGTAAATCGCCGATAAAGTATCCGATTAGAATACCGATAATTGTTAATAAAATAGTTTCACGATAGATATAGAGGGTAACTTCATTATTATAAAAACCTAGTACTTTAATCGTTGATAATTCGCGAATACGTTCTGCAATATTAATATTGGTCAAGTTGTATAAAATAACAATTGCCAAAAGTCCAGCGACTACAATCAAGACAACCATAATCATGTTCAAAGATTGGACGACTACATCTAGTTCTTGACTGATAGCAGTATTTTGAACAACATTACCAACGCCAGCTAAATTCATAAATTTAGCAGCAATTTTTCTGGTATTAGCTGGCTGACTATCTTTTAAGTTAACCAAGTAAGCATTGGAAGTATATTTTTTAGTAAAAATATGTTCGTACTGTCTTTGATTCATAAAGATAAAGTGTCCCATGTACATTTCACTTATCCCTGCAACTTTCATCGTACGTTGCTGATTATTCTTGTCAGTCAAAGTAATCTGGTCACCTTCTTTAATTTGCAATAAGTTGGCTAAGCGTTCAGAAATGATGACACCGTTATTGTCTAAAGTAAGGGATTGGTGACTGCGGCGATTATTTAACTGGACATATTTTTTTAGCTGCTGACTAAATTTAGGTGCAATTAAGGTTATTTCTTGGGTATCACCATTTTTTCCGGCAACTTTGGTCATTGATTCATAATAAATAGGCATTTCAGCAGCAATGTTAGTAGCATGCAATTTGGTTTTAATTACTTTTTTTTGTTTAGCGGTGACGGGTGCTTTTTCAGCCACAATCAGGTTATAGTGGATTAATTCAGAAAATTGGCGCTCATTCATGTTACTAATTGAATTTTTTACGGCAAAGCCCGCAAATAAAAGAGTAGCTGCTCCACAAACACCAAAAATTGTCATCAACATTCGTTTTTTGTAACGAAAAATATTACGAGCAGTAACTTTATGAGTGAAACTCAACTTGTTCCAAATTAAAGGGCAACGTTCAAGTAAAATTTTAGAGCCAGCGGCTGGTGGCTTAGGTAAAAGTAAAGCCGCTGGCTTTTCTTTAAACTCATTTTTGGCCGTTAAATATGCAGGTAAAACGGAACTAATCCACGATAATAAGAGAGCAATCAGGCTAATTTGCCAATAAAAATGTTCTTCAATTGCTGGAAGGGTAATTGACTGATAATAAGCGTGGTAAACAATTTGCGGCAATAATGTATGGCCTAGATAGACACCAATGATTGTGCCGATTGTCCCTGATAAGAAGCCATAAAAAACAAACTTACTAATGATTACCGTATTGCTGTATCCAAGTGCTTTTAGTGTGCCAGAATTTATTCTTTCTTCATCAATAAAGCGATTCATGGTGGTAAAAGTAACTAAGGCAGCAACAAAATACAAGAAAATGGGAAAAACTTTAGCTAAGTCTTCCACTACTTGAGCCACCGTAGTATAAACGACAGTTCCTTCACCACCTGGTAATTCGCGGCGGTTGTAAACACTATAATTTAAAACTAGCGCCTTAATTTGCATTTTTGCGTTAGCAATTTTCTGAACACCAGTATTAATTTTTCTTTGAGCAGTTGCTGCTTTTTGTTCTAAAGTATAGCTTTGCTTTTGCAACTCTTGCGTTTGAGTGTTTAATTTAATTTGTGCTTGTTGCAAATTTGCCTGCATTTGTGGTGAAGTTGCTTGGCTAGCTTGCTGTTTGAGTTTGCTTTCTTGTGAGCTTAACTCATTTTGGGCAGCTATCAGTTGTTGCTTAGCAGTGGCTAACTTATTGTGGGCCAATGCCAAAGTTTGTGCTTTTGCCTTTAGCAGCTGTAAGCCCATTTTTTTAATGCGTTTTTCGCGTTGAGGTGTTTCTTCTTTTAGAACTTGTTGTGCAACTTTCTTATGTTGACCTAGGCGTTTAGCATATATTTTGCCATATGAGTCAAGCCCCCTTAAATCCTGATAAGTCAGGTTGGCTACTGTGTAAACAGTCTGATTAAAAGCTTGAGGCATGGCTACTGCATAACCTTTAAGCTCTCCAGTACCGCTACTACTTTGACCAAGATTAACATTAGAAAGAATTTGACTTGAGCGAACAAAGCCAACAATTTTAAAATTTTTATTTTTTAAAAAAGTAGTTCCTAAAATATTCTTTTTTTCATGAAAGCTAATTTTTGAGCCCAGTTTATATTTTGAACGATAGTAATCAGTAATGGCAACTTCATCTGACTTTTGAGGAAGATGCCCTTTGATGACTTGATAAAGTCCAACCTTTTGGGGTTTAGAAAAGATGCGAAAGCTAGCGTGACTATTTTTTAATACAGTATCAGTCATATAACCAAATTCTGCATTTTTAAGTCCCTTAAGCTTACGTATTTTTTGTGCGTCTTGTTTATCAAGCCCATAATTAGAAACAATGGTTAAATCAGGTGTGTTTAATTTTTGGGCATAATGATTGCCGGTTGCTCGCATATTAGGTCCGGTGACAAACAGTCCTACAAGAGCAAAGGAACCGATGAGCATTAGACCCATGATTGACAAAAACTGCCCTTTAGTTTGTATAATAGATTGCCAAAAATCTTTCCAAATTATTTTTTTCATTGTTAATCTTTTCTACCATTTAATATTAGCTATATTTTCAGGATGCTTAGTTTGGGTAACTTTTGTTACTTGTCCGTCATGAAAGTGAATCACACGATTGGCAATTGGGGCAAGGGCGCTATTGTGTGTCACAATAATTACAGTGGTGCCATGGTTGCGACTCATATTAGCAATTATCTGTAAAACGTTTTTCCCAGTTTGATAGTCAAGCGCTCCAGTTGGCTCATCACAAAGTAGAATTTTGGGATTTTTAGCAATGGCACGAGCAATTGCTACTCTTTGTTGCTCACCGCCAGATAATTCTGCTGGAAAATTATTAACACGTGCTTTTAATCCAACGTCAATTAGAGTTTGAACAGGATCAAGTGCATCAGCAACAATTTCAGCAGCAAGCTCCACGTTTTCTTTAGCAGTTAAATTTTGAATTAAGTTATAAAATTGAAAAACAAAACCAATGTCATTGCGACGATAGTTGGTTAGCTGAAGTTGATTATAATTGGCAATATTTTCTCCATCAATAATTATATTTCCAGAGCTATTAGTATCCATTCCCCCTAAAATATTAAGCATAGTTGACTTGCCAGCACCAGATGCCCCTAAAATAATTGCTAGCTCACCTTTTTCAATCGAAAAGCTAACATCATTATTTGCTAAAATTTCGGTGTCACCTGCTTGATAGCGTTTAAAATTATGTTGAACTTCAATGTAACTCATAAGATCTATCCTTCATATTAAAAAAATATTTTTTACTTTACTAACTATTTTAAGCTAAATATTTTTCAAGTACTTGTAAAACGCCCATCTCATTGTTACTCGGTGCTTCATATTTGGCAATCTTTTTAAGACGCTCATCTCCGTTACGCATAGCATAGCTTAAGCCGGCCAGTTCGATCATTTCTTTATCATTCATGCCATCACCAAAAGCGATTAGTTCTGCTGGTTTGATATTGAAATAGCGTAAAAAATATTTCAAACCTTGCCCTTTATTGACATTTGCGGGCATGACATCGATATTATTAAAGCCGCTACTAGTACAATGGATTCGTTCACAATTAGCTTGATTAAATTTTCGTTCCAAGTCATTAGCCAATTCTGAGGAACAATTAAGGGTTAATTTGGTTAAATTATCACTGGAGGGAATATCAGTTAGCTTTGCTATTTCAATTATATTGGGATAAAAGAAATGCATTAAATTTTTAAATTGAATTGGCGCTTTTTTGTTAACATATGCTCGTTCTAAGCCACTGGCTACAATATTAATTTCTGGATAATTTGTCTCAATAAAATTAATCAACTTGATTCCAGTGCGGTAAGTAAAAACATGTCGTGAAATAATTTTATTATCCTGGGTTAAAATTGAGCCATTGTCAGCGACAAAATCAATTCGATCTAAAAAGTCGTAGAAATCTCGTTGTAATCGAGAGAGCGGACGTCCACTTGATACAATAAAGTGAACATGTTGTTTGCGTAATTTGGTTAATACTTTTTCAAAACGCTGCTGGTCAAACTGTTTGTCATCATTTTCAAAAGTTCCATCCATGTCGACTGCAACAGCTTTAAAAGGTAAAAGTGTCATGTTTAAACTCCTTATTTTGTAGTTAATAATGTCCTAGCTATATTTTAAAGCAAAAATAGCTTCATTTAATATTAATGAAGCTATTTTTCAAATTTACTAATTAAATTTTACTTTGTAACAGGCTTTCTTCGCCCTACAAGCCAGCATATCAAAATTGCTAGTATAGTTTCGCTAATAATCAAGATAATATTAAGCCCTAGTTTTATTTGTCCAATAGCAATTGAGTTAATGCCAAAAAGTTTATTTTTCTCACCTAAGTATAAATCAAAAATAATTGAGCCAATAACTAAAGTGAAAATAGTAATCCATTGGTTTCGACTAAAGGCAATGCCGTATTCTTCTTCTCTGCGCCTAATGCTTGGCAAAATGACCCCTAATCCAATTAAAACAACAACGGCAATAATATTAATAATTAGTTCGTACCACCAATAACCGCTAAATTCTTTGATGTCTTGAGGAGCAATTCCTAAAATTGTTGCGACAGCAGTTACTATTAGGAGAAATAATCCGGCTAAGTAGGCAAGTTTGTCATTTTTTAAGAAAACATAATCTGATGGGAATTTTTGCGAATTTTTTCTAATCTGCATAAAGGAGAAGAAAATCCAACATGTCACTCCAGGAGAAATAATGCCATTTAAGTTGAGTAGCCAGTTAAAAATATCATTCATATCTGGCAAAAAAATTCCTAAAAGCATGATAAAAGCAGATAAGGCAACAGTTAAAATGTAACCATTAATTGGCAAACCATTTTTGTCTTTCTTTTGCAAGAAATGAGGCATATATTTATCGCCTGTATCTGAAATCAACATTCTAGTCATTGCATCGAGTAAAACAGCTAGTAGTGCTGCATTATAAAAGACAGAAGTCCATGCCCAAACATAAAGTAGCGTTTTGCCCCAACCATATTGGTGCCCCACCATATCAAAAACATAGTATGCACCATTCATTTTTAAATCATTAGGAATGTGATAACTGTTAAAGTAAATTCCGAGAGCAAAGGAGCCAAAAACAGTTAAAAAGATGGTCATTAAGGCCAAAGCAATCATTGCCTTGGGAAAATCTGATTTTGGCCTCTTCATTTGTGTAACATATGGAGCAACTAATTCGCAACCATTTAACGCATAAATAAGCATAGCGATTGTTGTCCAATAATGCATGTCAAACTTAGGAATTAAAGTTCGCCAGGTAAAAGGTTGAGTTGCCATATGTCCACCAGATCTTACTAGTCCAGTAAAGGCTAAAAAGACAAACATTAATGTCATAATCAACATAAGTCCACCACCAATAGTGGATAAAACTTCCATTGATCTTGAAAAATAGTGTTCAATTACAATAAAAATAATAAACATTGCAAAGGTCATCAAAGCAAATTTTGTATTTGAAATTTGGCTTTGGAACTTTTCCGAGCCAGTTATTGCCCAACCAATATCTACAATTATTTCGTTAGCTGAATCGACAGCATAGGGAATTGATGCTGCCCAGTAAGTCCACGCAGTAAAATAACCGAGAAATTCGCCATTAGTTCCGCGTACCCATGAAGAAAGCCCACCACCTTCATCGTCAAAAACTGATCCAAGTTGCCCCACCATTAATGAATAGGGAATAACATAAAAAAGACACATAATAATCCATGATGTGACTACTGGCATTCCTTGGTTTTGAAAATTGTACATGATATCATCAAGACCAATGACCGTGCAAAATGCCATTAATGTCAATATTGGCCAAGATATATATTTTTGATTTGAATTTATTTCCTCCACTTAAACTATCTCCTTTTATAATAATCAATGTTCTTATTTTACTAATTAAAAAGAATATTGACTAGATAAAATCATAATTTCTTAGCTAATAAGGCAAAAATATAAAAAAATATGCTTAATCAATTGCTGGTATTGAATTTTATTAGTCTATGCGGTAAGATTATATCGTTAAATATGATGAAAAAGAAAGAAGGATTCTCATGTCAGGACATTCAAAATGGCACAATATTCAAGGCCGCAAGAATGCGCAAGACGCAAAAAGAGGTAAGATTTTTCAAAAATTATCTCGTGAAATATATATGGCTGCAAAGAATGGTGGTCCTGACCCTTCCGGAAATCCTAATTTGCGGATGGTAATGGATAAGGCACATGCAAATAATATGCCTAAGACCAATATTGACCGCGCACTTAAAAAGGCTGAAGGTAATTCAGATGAGCACTATGATGAAATTACCTATGAAGGTTATGCGCCAGGTGGTGTTGCTGTTTTTGTTGAAGCTTTAACTGATAACAAGAATAGGACAGCTTCTAGTGTAAGAGTAGCTTTCACGCGTAATGGTGGTTCACTTGGTGCAACAGGTTCAGTTGCCTACATGTTTAACCGTAAGGGTTATATTGTAATTGATCGCACAACTACTGATGCTGATGAAGATCAGATGTTACTTGATGTTATGGATGCTGGTGGTGAAGATTTACAAACTAGTGCTGAAGCTTACGAAATCTATACTGATGCTAAGCAGTTTGCCCAAGTTAGGGATGCTCTGGAAAAGGCAGGTTATAAGCTGGTTGATGCTGAATTAACTATGATTCCAGAAAATACAACTCCCGTGCCAGAAGATAAGAAGGAACAATTTGATAATCTGGTTGAAGCTTTAGAAGATGATGATGACGTGCAGAACGTTTATACAGCAGCTAGTGAAGAATAGGATTAATTAAGTAAGTTAGAAAGACCTTGAGCAATTATTTGCTCAAGGTCTTTTTGTTTAAATTACCTTAATTTGAGGTATAAACGATTTATTTTTGCGTTTATATACATAATAGTTCGCTTTTTGCTTGAAAAAAAGTAAATTATTTAAATTTTTATAATATAATTCGTAATATACATGGTATAATTCGTAAATATCAATTGTTGAAAATTGATGTTTTTTTAATAAAAAGCTCACAATATGAGTTATAAGGCTAAGGAGGCTATTGAATGAAGAAACCTATAATTTTGAGTACAGATCCTGGCATTGATGATGCTGTGGCAATTGCAATTTTATTGTTTAGCAAACAATTGGATGTTAAATTGATTGCTGCAGCTGCAGGAAATGTTGGAGTTGATCAAACTTTAAATAATGTTTTGAAGCTTGAAACATTATTTAAAAAAGAAATTCCAGTTGTACCAGGCTGTAGTCGTGCACTAATTAAGCACCCAATTGATGCAGTAGCAGTTCATGGAAAATCGGGCATGGATGGTTATGACTTTCCTGAGCCTAATCGGGATCTTATTCTTGAAAATAAAATAGCCCCAGTAGCATTTCACGAAGTTGTGACTGCAACGAAAAATAAAGTAACACTTGTAGGAATAGCTCCTTTAACTGATATTGCTTTATATCTCCGTCTTTATCCTGAAGATTTTAACCAAATTGAAGAAATAATAATTATGGGATGTAGTATTGGTCGAGGTAATTATGGTGTTTTTTCAGAATTTAATATTGCCAGTGATCCCGAAGCAGCTAAAATTGTTTTTGAAAGTGGATTAAAAATTCGTGTGGCGCCGTTAGAATTGGGGATGCAAGCAAAAATCCAACCAGAAATTAGTGAAAAAATCGAAAATCTAGGTAAAGTTGGTGCAATGTTTTATAGCTTATTTAAACGTTATCGTGGAGGTGGTTTTGCGACCGGATTAAAAATTTATGATGCGCTAGCAGTTGCAATGTTGCTACAACCAGATATGTTTGAATTTGTAGCAACTCATGTTGAAATAGTGACGCAAGCAGGATTTACTTATGGCGCGTCTCTAATGGACTTTAATAATAAGTTACAACAATCTAATAATGCTTTGATTGGTACTAAGGTAGATGTTGACCAATTTATTGAGTGGTTTATAAATGCTCTAAAAAAGGCTTGCTAAGGAGAGATAAAATGAATCAGCTTTTTGCAATTATTTTGACGCTATTGTCAGTAATAGTTTTAGTTTACATGTTATCTAAAAAAATGGATATCAAAATTGTATTATTTGCACTTGGGTTAGTTTTATTGTACTGCGGCGTCTTTATGGGGAATAAGATTAGCCTATTACAGCCAGTTGCCAATCAATTGTTACAGCCAATTCAAGTGATTATTGATCAATTTACAACGACTTTGTCGCAAGCAGGATTTGTTATTTTGCTACTGGCTGGATATAGTTCATATATGACTTGTATTGGAGCTAATAATGTAACCATTGGCGGTTTAACTTCGACAATGAAAGGAATTAAATCAGTATACTTATTAGTGCCAATTGTTTTTCTAATGGGAAATATTCTCTCTTTGGTAGTTCCAAGTGCTGCTAACTTGGCAATTATCTTATTGGCAACACTATATCCAGTTTTGCGGACAACTGGAATGAGTCGATTAACTGCTGCAGCTGTAATTGCTACTACTGCAACGATTATTCCCACTCCACTTGGCTCTGATAATGTCGCAATTGCTGCAGCTTTAAAAATGTCAGCAACGCAATACGTATTTAGTTATCATGCTTTAATTTCAATTCCAACCTTATTGTTAATGGCAATTGTCCATTATTTTTGGCAAAAACATGAGGATAAAAAAGATGGTCAAGGTCTTAGTTATCAAGCAGAATTAGCTCAATATGGTTTAAAAAATGATGATAAACAACAAACCCAAGTGGTTGGCAGTAAGTTTGTTCGTTTTATTTACGGGCTACTACCTTTATTGCCAATTATTATTTTAATAATAGATTTTATTTTTAATGTTACTCAAGGTCGAAATTTAACGATGAACGTGCAATCAGTGACTATTATTAGTTGGATTGTGGCGATTATAATTGAGTTAATTAATAAAAAAGATACCAAGCAAGTTTTAAACGATACCAATGCCTTTATTAAGGGAATGGGTAATGCCATGGGGATTGTTGTTTTGTTAATTGCCGCTCAAACTTATGTACAGGGGTTAAATGCTGTAGGAATTATGACCATGATTCAAAAGTTAATGACTAATATTCATGGTGCTGGAATTTTATTGCCATTAATAATGGTAATCTTGACCGCAATAATTGTCCTATTAAGTGGTAGTGGGCTAGCTCTTACCTTTGCCCTTATTCCGCTGATTGTTCCATTAGCCAAGTCAGCCGGAATTGAGCCCCAGCAATTGGCAGTACCACTACAGTTGGCTGGTAATTTGTTGCGGGCAGTTTCACCAGTAGCTGCGGTAATTTTAATTGTGGCTGGAGCAACACATTTAGAACCAGGTCAAATTATCCGTCGTACAGCTGTACCAATGATTAGTGGTGTCTTGATCATGCTGGTTTTATCATTTTGCCTACTATAAATAAAGTAAATGAAATTTAAAAATTAAATCTTAATAAGAACGCAAACCATAGCTTACTGTGATTTGCGTTTTTATTATTTTTTGAATATGGTTAAGCAATTTTATACACTGCTAAAAAATTATAATCTCGGCAAACAATTTTTTCTTTTTTGCGTATTTAATATTGACACAAAAAAGGAGGTTTTTATGCAAATCAAGCAAGTGGTTAACTCATTAATTGAAGCAGCAATTATAGCTCATGCTAGTGACCTATTTTTTTTGGTGCGTAGGACAAAGTTAGTTGTCAACTTGCGTACTACTGATGGAATTACTAGCCAGGCTGATTTTACGGTTAACGAAGGGATGGAGATTATTAATTATTTAAAATTTATAGCTCAAATGGATATTGCAGAACATAGGCGACCACAGGTAGGAGCATTCGAATATCCTTATCAAGGAGAAAATTATTTTTTGCGCTTATCAAGCATTGGTGATTTTAACGATTATGAATCTTTGGTTATTAGAATTATTTATCAAATTGATCATAGTAATTATTTTTTTCCAAATCAAATTGAACATTTAAAAATGCTGACACATCAACGCGGCTTAATAGTTACAAGTGGTCCCACAGGTTCAGGTAAGACTACGACAATGTATAAATTGGCTAAATATGTAGGGCAAAAGCAAATGGTAATGACAATAGAGGATCCTGTCGAAATTCATGAAGCTAGTTTTTTGCAAACACAGGTTAATTTAAATGCTGAAATCACATATTCAAGTTTATTAGAAGCTGCGTTAAGACATCGCCCAGATATTTTAATTATTGGGGAGATAAGAAATGAAAAAACTGCTCGCTTGGCGATTGATGCTGCTTTAAGTGGACATTTGGTATTTGCAACTGTGCATGCTAAAAGTACTTTGCAAACGATTCTGCGACTTGAAAGTCTACATGTCAATATTAATGAACTTTATAATTGCATAACAGCAGTTTGTTATCAGCGCCTCTTACCGACTAAGGATCACTTATCTTGTTTAATGGATATTGCTAGTGGGGAATTCTTACAAGAACAGCTTACTTGTAAAAAGCGTAAAGAATATATTAGCTGGTATGAAAATCTAAGTGAATTAAAAGAAAAGGGTGAAATTAGTGCGCAAGTATTTGAACAATTTAAGAAAGGATAAGTTGACACAAGAGCAACGATTAAATTTTCTTGACTACTTACATCATAGTTTAGCTAATGGTTTTTCATTAAATGCTAGCTTAGAATTAATGCCAATTTTATGGCCAAGTCGTAAGAACTTAATTGATAAGTTATATCAGAGAGTTCAAGCAGGAAATAAATTAAGTAATTTAATGCTGGAACTTGGTTTTTCAAAAACAGTAGTAACGCAAATTGATCTTGCTTTAGAACAAGGCAGTTTAGTAGAATGCTTGTCGCAGTTAGCTACACTAAATCGCTTAAAATGTGAACAAGAAAAGAAATTGAAGACGGAATTGTCTTATCCTTTTGTATTAGTAGTAATGATGATTTTATTGTTATTTTTTATGCAAACTTTCGTTTCAAACCAGTTTGCTAATTCTGATGAACACATAGGTGATCTCATGCTGTTAGGGCTATTATTCTTAAGCTTGGGCTTTGTTTATTATCTGATACGAGTCTTAATGTTATTAAAAAGGCAAGATTACCATTCTTTATATAAATTAGCTCATTACCCAGTCATTGGTTCGTTAGTTAAACTCTATGTAAAATATTTATTAATTTACGATGCAGGACTTCTGTTGGCAAGTGGGTTTTCTTTACAAAAAATATGTGAGTATGCTGAAAATCAAGAGCAAGGCTCGCTTCAGCAGTTTATAGGTGAGAAAATAGCTAGTCAGCTCGATTCTGGTAAAAAACTAGCGGACATAATTGTCCAGGAATATTTCTTACCCGATGAATTATTATTGTTATTGCGGGTAGGATCAAAAAAAGCAGATTTGAGCCAACGTTGCCTTTTATTGGGACGTACTTTATTTTCAGATTTAACAAGTGGTATTGAGAAATTGATTGTTAATGTCCAACCATTCTGCTTTATTCTAATTGGATTATGTATTATTGGGATGTATTTAAAACTATTGTTGCCAATGTATGCAATGATGCAAAATATTTGAGGTGAATTGTAATGAAAAACAGAATTAAAAAACATCTTTTAGCTATTATTACTAAGGCTGAGAAGCCTCAAGGCTTTACTTTAATTGAAATGGTAGTAGTCATTGCAATTATTGTGATGCTATTAATTATAATTGCTCCTAATTTAACTAAGCAAAAAGAAAGTGCCAGTGAAAGAACTGATGATGCTTTTAAAACTACTTTACAAACACAAGTTAATCTTTATGAAGATGATAAAGATCGTAATGGTAAAGAAATAAATTTTAAAAATATGTTTGACGATGGCTATTTGACCAAGAAGCAACTTGATAAAGCTAAAAATTATGTGGTATCTAATGGTGTGGTTGAAAAGAATTCGAATTAGAAATAGCTTACCTGCTTTTACTATTGTTGAAATAATTATTACTTTGACTATAACTCTTACTTTAACTTTATTAGGAGTAGTTCAGCTCAAAACCTATAATCAAAGATTGATTTTAGATAATACAACTAAGGAAGTTAAAAGCTCGATTGAACAAGCGGCACGGATCTCGGCTATTCGGCATCAAGCCATTATTATTAGATATTATCCAGTATCCAAAAGTCTCATTTTAATTGGTAAAAAATATTACCGAGAACTAAAGGTTGCTAATGATATAGAAATATATAATCTGACTTTATTGCAAATATCACCCAATGGCTCGCTACCAGCTCACACAATAACGATTACAAATCATAAAAATATTAGAAAAATTAAGTTACAAATGACTTGGGGGCGACCAATCGATGATACTTAATAAGCTAAAAGGTTTTTTAATGGCTGAGGGTATAACCGCCTTAGCTATTGCCATTGCTGGTGTATCATTAATGGCGTTAGTTATAGGGGAAGGTCGAAGCATAGAACAAAGGATGGAGTTAAAAACTGATCGAGCCTATGCCTGGCATATTTTAAAAAAACTCGATCTAAAGGAAGTTAAAGTTCATGATCGAGTTTATGAATTGCGAGGTGCTAGTAGTGTATATGATAAGACAAGTCAAGAAACTTATCTTGTCAAGAAATAAGGGCTTTGTATTAGCTGAGGCCATGTTTGCTGTCATAATCACACTTTTAATAGTCTTGATTTTACAAAACTTATTAAAAACTATCATGCTTTCTGACAAGGCTGACCATAAAACTGATGATGTGGTTTTTGCTTATGTTCAATTCAATCGTTTTTTACATGATGATGATACGGAACTAGCATATCCTTTTCCAGAAATATCGACTTCTAAGCAAGCTGGGATAGTAAAGGTTGATCGTGATAATAAATCAAAGATATATAAATTGAATTTTTATAAAAATATGGTACGTGTCACTACTCCAGATGGTGGTCATATGCCACTTTTACTTGAAGTTAAAAAAGCTAATTTTGTTACCACGAATAATCATATTAAAATAAGCATTACAGAAAAAGATAATCGTAGTACAGAAATATATTTTAAATTAGATGCTAAATCAAAAATAAAAGAAAGAGGGAGACAAAAAAATGAAAGTAAAAGCCAGTACTCTGCTCAGTAGTGTTTTTGTCTTAGCAACCTGTTTACTTTTTATTCGCTTTTATCAGGATATATATCATGATAGCATGCAAAATGATTTATTATTAATTGAATACTTGGTAAATAATTGATTTACTTGCGCTTGTTGCCTTAATTCTATTAAAATGGATAAAAGATAAGGGGAATAAGTGATGAATAATATTGAAGAGTTATTTGAAAATTTTTTGAATTGTGTAGAATACTTACAAAAAGCATTAAATGTATCTTTTGGTGAAGCTTTGACTGAAACCTTTGATAATCTTGAAAATAATCAAATTAAGGTTGAACTTGGCGCTCCGGATAAAGCGACTGTTGTAAAATTAAGTCAAAAGTATAAAAAGTTAAATTATGATAAATTGTCACAACAATTAAAGGTACAAGTATATACTTATTTAATACTCAAGGCAGTAAACGAAGATGCTTTAGAGATTAATCAAATGCCAACACCACCAATAGTTGCAACAATAGTAGCAATGCTTATGCAAAAATTGCTACCTGACAAAAAAATAACAATTGCTGATCCAGCAATTGGAACAGGAAATTTGTTGTTTTCGGTAATTAATCAGTTAAAGTATGCAAATCATTCTAAGATGAACTATCACTTACTGGGAATCGACAATGATGAAGAAATGCTTAGCTTTGCTGATATTGGTGCCCATTTAAATAGGCTTGACATCGAATTATACTGTCAAGATGCTTTAACGCCATGGTTATTTGCCAATCCAGATGTTGTTGTAGCGGATTTGCCAATAGGGTATTATCCAATTGACGAGAATGCTAATAATTTTGCAACTAAAGCGGAAAAGGGTCATTCGTTTGCTCATCTTTTATTTATTGAACAAATTATTAAAAATTTAAAAGCTGGTGGCTATGCTTTCCTCGTGGTTCCTAAAGCAATCCTTACTGGCAAAGGTGGCAGTGACTTTATGCCATGGCTATCAGATAAGGTCTTTTTAAGAGCAATTATTGAGTTGCCAGATAGTGTATTCCAAAATAAGACAAATCAAAAATCGATTTTAGTGTTTCAAAATCATGGTAATAATGTTCAAAATAGTGAAGTTTTGCTCACAAAATTGGACTCATTAAAAAAGGAAGAAGACTTAATAAAGCTTAATGTTAACCTAAATGAGTGGTATACTAAAAATATTCATTAATTTGTGAAAAAGTCAAAAGTATGTGTAGTGGAGGAATCTCATTTATGAAAAAAGTTTTAGCAATTAACTCAGGTAGTTCTTCATTCAAGTATAAGTTATTTGCCCTTCCCGAAGAACAAGTATTGGCGGAAGGAATTGCTGATAGAGTTGGCATTGAGGGCTCTTCTTTTGAAATTAAATTACCAAATGGCGAAAAGCATACTGATGAAGTCTCTATTCCAGATCAAGAGTCTGCAGTTAACTTGTTACTGGTAGCATTAAAGAAATATCAAGTTGTTACTGATCTAGACGAGATTGTCGGTGTAGGTCATCGAATTGTTGCAGGTGGGGAAGATTTTCCTGATTCAGCCATAATTGATCAAGAAAAATTACAAAAAATCTATGATTTAAAAGAATATGCACCCCTGCACAATGTTGCTGAAGGAAAAGGAATAGAAGCCTTCATGAAATTGCTTCCTAATGTCCCAGAAGTTGGCGTATTTGATACGTCGTTCCATCAAACATTAGATGCAGTTCATTATATGTATTCACTTCCTTATAAGTATTATGAAAAATATGGCGTACGTAAATATGGTGCTCATGGTACGTCAGTAAGATATATTGTTGGTCGCGCTGCAGAAATGTTAAATAAAGATCGTGTGGATTTAAAGTTAATTGTTTGTCATTTAGGGTCTGGTGCCTCTGTGACTGCTGTGAAAAATGGCAAGTCATATGATACTTCAATGGGCTTTACCCCACTTGCAGGAGTTACTATGGGGACACGTTCAGGTGATGTTGATGCATCAGTTTTACAATACATAATGAATAAGGAAAATCTGGATATTAATCAGATGATTGATATTTTAAATGACAAATCAGGGTTATTAGGAATTTCTGAAATTTCTTCTGACATGCGTGACCTAGAAAATGATTCAGATGATAAAGCAAAGTTAGCTCGTGATATTTTTGTTAATAGAGTTAGACAATATGTTGGTTCATATATTACTGAAATGGAAGGTGTTGACGCAATTATCTTTACCGCTGGAGTAGGTGAACACGATGCTGGCGTTAGAGAAAAAGTAATGCAGTCATTTGAATTTATGGGTTTAGATCCTGATTATGAAGCAAACAAATCAAATGGTGAGAAGTTTATTTCAAAACCTGATTCAAAGATAAAAGCGCTAATTATTCCAACTGATGAAGAATTAATGATTGAACGTGATGTTGTTCGTTTAGCCCATTTGAATTAGGTACAATTTATTATATAAATATGGAATTTTTATATGGACAATTGGCAAAAAGATCGAATTGTGGCAGCAATAAATGGAACTAATCCAATGGTTATGGTCGAATTAGAGGGTGGTTATGCTACTTTCGGTGATACCCAATTTTTACCTGGTTATTGTGTACTGTTACCAAAAAAGAATGTTGCATCTTTAAATGAATTAAACATTGTGGAAAGAACAATGTTTTTACGGGATATGAGCATATTAGGAGATGCCGTTTTAGACGTTTGTCATGCCGATCGAATTAATTATGATATTTTAGGTAATACTGATAAATTTTTACATGCACATGTTTTTCCAAGATATAAATTTGAAGATCCAGTTAAACGTACTAAACCAGTTTGGCTATATAATACGAAGTATTGGACTGAGAAGAAGTATCAATATAATTCTCAAAAACATGGTGAGTTAAAAGCGGCGATAACCCGATATTTAATAGCAAAAATAGGGGATAATACTGATAGTAATTGATGTTGCTGTATATTGTTGCATAGCTAGGTAATAATTATTCGAATTAGCTGAAATAATTATTAAACAAGCAATTTTTAACAATTTAATATATAATAAAGGTCGTTAATAATTTTTAATGGCTTTTTATTTTGATATATACATAGATAATAATATATTTATAAAAAACGATTGGTTTATGAATGATATAATTATGTCGGTATGGTAATTAACAATAATAATTTAATATAAATATGACCATGATAAAAAGAATAAGGCTGATTAAGAAAAGCAGTCAAGAACTATTTTTAATGAAGAAAGTATAGGGAAAATGATAAGACTAGTAGCAATTGACGTTGACGATACATTGTTGAATAGCCATGGAGTACTACTTGAATCAACTAAAACAGTTATTAAGCGCGCAATTAGTCAACAAGTTAAAGTTGTTCTTTGTTCAGGTAGACCATTAGCTGGTGTTAAGCACTTTTTAGCTGAATTAGGAATTACTACAGATAATCAATATGTTATTACCTTTAACGGGGCTGTAATCGAATCAGTTACTGGGAGAAAATTAGCCGAATCTGGATTAGAATTTTCAACCTATAAAGAAATTGATCGATATTCTAATAAACACGATATTGCATATAATATTGTTGATGCTGATAGTCAAATTATTACGAGTAATCACAATGTTAGTTGGGTTACAGTTGTTCAAGCTTGGGAAAATCGAGCTGGTCTTTTAATTAGGACACCGATGGAATTAGGTGAAACTGCTCAGGTTATTAAAGCAGTGTTTGCTGATGAAAAAGACAAATTAGACCAAGTAGAAAAAGAAATAATTAAAAAATTTGGGCAAAAAAATTATGTTGTTCGGGCTGCCGATAATTTTTTAGAAGTAATGCATCAAGATGTTAATAAAGGTAATGCTTTAAAAATTTTATCAAAGAAATTAAATATTTCTGCAAATGAAATTATGGCAATTGGTGATGAACGCAATGATATACCAATGTTTAATTTTGCAGGTATTTCGGTAGTAATGGCTAATGGATCAGCAGCAGCTAAAGAATATGCAGACTATGTGACAGGATCAAATGATGAAAACGGCATTGAGCAAGCATTCAATAAATTTGTTTTATCTAAATAGATCTAACTATTAGCAGTTAATAAGATGTATGCTATAATAATGGTATCCTAAAGCGGGGGTGTTTTGGGATTCGACAGGCGTAGATTTGCATTAACTGCGGTTCGTAGGTCACGTCTACGTAAAAACGTCACAGTTTTATAACTGCAAATAAAGAAAATTCATACGCATTAGCTGCCTAATTTAGGCACATGTGTTGCTTTTTATCGGATTACTCACGTCTGGTATCAAGTATCAACTTAGTGAGTTACGTTTAACTACCTCATCTGAATAGTTAAGAAGAGTCATTGCAGATTAGCTAGCCCATTCTAGCCCTGTTATATGGCGTTTTGGACTAGTGAAGTTCAAATAATATAACTATAATCGTAGATGTTAGTGACAGGATGCGTTTGGACAGGAGTTCAATTCTCCTCACCTCCATTTTAAAAAGCTTGTAACTATTTATGTTACAAGCTTTTTCTGTGTGCAAATTCACCCAATGTTCACTGACTTTTTAAATTTCATCACGAACGCTAACAATTTGTCGGGTTTTTGTTAACCTTAAGGTCAAGGAATAGGTCTTTTGTATGTAATATACAAAGGTTTTAAGCAACCAGTTTGATAACAAATTCTTAAAGGGTGTTTGTCCTGAATGATAGTCATACTTCATTAATTTAGGCCAAGCATTCGCTGGCTGAACCTTTCTACTTGCGAATTGCTACAGGAATATCAATAGTTGACTCTTTGCTTTGCCTATCTTGTACCAATGCAGCTTTTTGCATGAGTCAACTGTCTAAAATAGAAATTCCAGTAGCAGAAATCAAAATACGATTTTATATATTTTAATAAATGTGTGCAGGTTATTACGATACTATCATTTCGCACGCAGGTAAATAAAAATTTATTTTTTATTTACAACTACCAAGCTGGCTATCAGAATCAGTTTTTTGTATGATTGCTTTGAGGTGAATAAAGTGAAAAAATTTTATCAAAAAAATAAATGGTTAATATTAGCTTTATGTACTTTTATAACAATCCCAGGCATTTTATTTTTAATTATTGGTAACTCTAAGCAAAGGACAGATTGGCTCAGTTTTTGGGGTTCATATCTTGGCAGCATAATTACAATTGCCTTTGCGTACATTAACACACAAGTTAGTAGTAAAGAGCAATCTGAAAATCTAAAATTACAGTTAGAGCAAAGTAAACAAAATGACTTAGACAATGCCATTAAACTGGATCGGATGAAAAGATTATTTTCTTTAATTGATTATTCCGATATAGTAAATCAAGAATTCAAAAGTGCAAAAATTCAAGCAGTGATAAATACCAAGAGAACAAGTTATGCTAAATTAGAGTTTGATAAAATCAAAAAAATAGTGACAGATTTAGATTTTTTTGTACAAAAGGCAAATAACATTTTTTATATAACAGATTTTGAAAATAAAATTGATTTAAAGGATATTAATAAAGAATTACTAAATTTTAAAGTAAATGATTTATTATTGATTGAATTTATTGAGTCTAAAATACCAAAAAAAGCAACAGAAAAACTTGATGTCAAAAATAAGAAACATCTAGAAGAAATCAGCCAACATATTAATAAATTAGATACAGACTATGATATTTTAGATAAAGAAATAAGAAAAGTATATAAACAAGAAACACTGATAATTAAGGATTAATAAGTAATAAAGTGGAACAAATAAAGTGACTTGTAAGCTTTAAAGTAGATTTTTTAAAAATAATCTTTTAAAGTTTTTACTAAAATATCTTTCCGCCAACTATTAATGGTTATAAACAGTATACATGTAAACTGTTATTTATTTTTAATTTTTAAATTATAAATAATGGTTTTAAATTTTTGGAATAAAAGTTTACACTTAAAGTAAGAGGTGATTATAGATGGAACCAATTTTTTTAAATCCATATTTTAGACCCAAAATTTGGGGTGGACGGAAATTAGAGACAATTTTTGATTATGACATTCCTAACGGCAAAGTTGGCGAAGCTTGGGTTATATCAGGTTATAAAAATAACGCTTCGACTGTAATTAATGGTAAGTTTAAGGGGCAAAGTTTACGTGCTGTGTATCATGAGCATCCTGACCTTTTTGGAAATCCACAGAATAAGGAATTTCCCCTTTTGGTCAAATTTTTAGATGCAAATGATAATTTATCGGTACAAGTCCACCCTAATAATGACTATGCCAGGCAAGTTGAGGGGGATAGTGGTAAAACAGAAAGTTGGTATGTTCTTCAAGCTGATCCAGGTGCTTATTTGATTTATGGTCATACTGCTAAGACACGTGCAGAGCTTGCGGATATGATTCATAATGAAAATTGGGACCAGCTCCTGTGCAAAGTCCCAGTTAAAGCAGGAGATTTTTTCTATGTACCTTCGGGAACGATTCATGCCTTAACCAAAGGAATTATGGTAATTGAAACACAACAATCAAGCGATGTGACTTACCGCTTATATGATTATGATCGTATTGACCAAAAATCAGGTAAAAAGCGGGAACTACATACGCAAAAGTCAATTGATGTTACAACAGTACCTCATATTAATCCTAAACTTGATATTAAAGTCGCTAATGATCAAGATGCAGAAATTAAAACTTTAGTTGCACCACCGGTTTCACCATATTTTTATTTATGGCAAATAAATTTAAATGGAAGTTGGACAAGTAATCTTAAAGGCCATCCTTATTTATTAGTAACAGTTATCGCGGGAACAGGACAGCTTGTACTAGATGATAAAAAGTATGATTTATCTATGGGTAGCAATTTAATTATTCCCAATAAAACAGCTTCATTTACTTTTGCCGGTAAAATGAAAATGGTGCTTTCTGCTCCTGGAAAAGAAATTTAATTCTTAACAAAGAGAGGACAAAAGTATGATTTATGTCGCATGCGGCTCAATTACACTAGTTATAGGTATACTTTGGTTAATTTCTCCAGCAAAACGACCTAACCCTTTTTACGGTTATTTTTCATACTTGTCACGAGTCAATAAAGCTAGTTTTCGTTTTGCTCAAAAAAAAGCCAGTATGTTTTTTATTATATTTGGTGTAGCACAAACCATGTTCGGTTTGGGAATACATTTTTTAAATTTGGATAGGTACTTTTTTATTTGGTTACTTACCTTTTATTTTTTTCCGTTATTTTCAATTATTTTAACGGAGAAGAGTGTAAAAAGCTTTTTACTTAAGCGTCATGAATTACCTTCAGATTATATAGATCCTGATCAAGTAAAAAGTAAGAAAACTAAAGGATTCAAAAAGTAGAATGAAACTGAAAATTTTAATGGTTGAAGACGATAAGTCACTTTCGGAAATGATGTGCATGTTTTTTGAAAAAGAAGGTTGGGAAGTTGATGTTGCCTTTGACGGTGAGCAAGCCGTTAACAAGTTTAATCAAGATCCAAATAAGTATGATTTAATTACTTTGGATTTAAATTTGCCAAAGAAAGACGGTATTCAAGTTGCCAAAGAAATTCGTGCGGTTTCAACACGTGTACCAATTATTATGTTGACTGCTAGAAATAGTGAGGAAGATCAAATTTTAGGTCTTGGTGTTGGTGCAGATGATTATGTCTCAAAGCCCTTTAGTCCGTTGGCTTTGATTGCACGAATAAAGGCATTGTTGCGTAGGATAAAGATTGAAGATAATCCTAAACTTAATAAATCGACTCAGGTTTCGCAGGCATTTGATGTTGAGACAACACACATGAAAATTTCAAAAAGTAGGCGTGAGGTTTTATTTGATGGTCAAGCTGTGGTTAATATTACGCCTAAAGAATTTTCGTTACTTTTTACAATGGCACAAAAGCCTAAGCAAGTTTTTGCACGTGGTCAGTTGCTGGAACTAGTTTGGGGTTATGATTATTTTGGTGAAGAGCGGACAGTTGATGCTCATATTAAAAAATTGCGCCAAAAATTAGAAAAAGTTGGGGCTAATGTCATTCAGACTGTCTGGGGTGTTGGCTACAAATTTGATGATTCACAGGTTTAGCTATGAAGTTGCTATATCAACATATGCTTAGTTTTTTGTTAATTATTTTGACTATAGTTTCCATTATTGGTTATTCTGAAATAAATTACGTATCTAATCAATCCTATGTTCAAAATTATCAACGAATGGAAGATTATGCGTCATCGTTGGGCTCATTAGCTGTAACTGATAAAACAGATGGTACACTAATACTTAATTCTGGATTTTTGGATCAGTTACAGTTTGTTTTACATAATGATGACCTTAATTTACGTGTTTTTAATGCGCGTGGAGAGCAGATATATCCAGAAAAAAGGAAAAATTTGCATCTGGCAGAAGATGTCTGTGCCATTCTTAAACAAGGTCAAGAAATTTATATCAAAAATAATAATGATTCCCATACTTATGTTGGTAATACTAAGAACGCCTACACTGGTATTCTTAAGCCTTGGATGAACAAGGGAAAAATGATTGGTGCAATTTGGATTGGAAGTAAAATAAAGAGTGTGGAACAGCCAATTGTGATGGCTAAACATAATTTAATTAATGCACTTGTCATTGCACTGTGTGTGGGTCTGTTATTAAGTCTAGTGTTTTCTTATTATTCAACCAGTAAAATTAAGCGATTATCGACGGCAACCAAAAAAGTAGCGTCTGGAAATTTTGATGTTCAGCTTAATTATTATGGTAACGATGAGATCGATCAATTAGCTGCTAATTTTAATCAAATGGTTAGAACACTTAGGAAGTCTAACGAAGAAATTAAAAACCAAGAAAAACGACGTGATCAATTTATGGCGGATGCAGCTCACGAAATGCGAACACCGCTTACGACGATTAATGGTATTTTAGAAGGTTTACAGTATAATGCGATTCCTGAACAATCACGATCTAAATCAATTGCGCTCATGCGTCGTGAAACTGAACGCTTGATACGTCTAGTTAATGAAAATTTGGATTTCGAAAAAATTAGAAATAATCAAATTAGTTTAGCCAAAGTAAACTTTAATGCTCAGCCACTTTTGCAAGAAGTTGCTGATGAATTAAAACAAAATGTTGAAAAAGAAAAAGATGAAATCAAAATTATGGTTCCCACGGATTTACCAATTTTTGCTGATCAAGATAGATTTCGACAGATAATGATGAATTTAGTCCAAAATGCAATTCAATTTACCCATCAGGGCAAAATTTTGATTAAAGGGTACCGTATTCAGCATGCAACGCAGATAATTGTTAAAGATAATGGAATTGGAATGAACGATGAGCAGATGAAGTACATTTTTGAGCGTTTCTTTAAAGCTGATCCTTCCCGCGCTCGCCTAGGAATTGGTGAGTCAGGACTTGGTTTGTCGATTGTTTTATCATTGATTAAACAACACGGTGGGAAAATAAGTGTTAAGTCTAAGCCGCACGAGGGGACATGCTTTACAGTCACTATTTTTGATAAAGGATATGAACAATATATTACAATTAAATGATTGCAAAAATTATTTGAAAAATTGAAGCAAAAAACTGCTAATTGACGTTTAAATAATCCTAAGTTCTGAATCTATTTAGTTTCAGAAGATATTAAAACGTAATTAACAGTTTTTTATTTTGTTGCAATTAACTTGTTTAAGAAGTATTAAGTAATAATTACTTTTTATAGTCTTTATTTGATTTACTATTTTTCTCGGTTAGATGATTGCCACTTACAGATTCTGGCATCTGTGAAATTTCTGCTTGTCGCTCTTTAAGTTCAGGAGCATCTGTTTCATACAAATTAGTAGTAGTTTTGTGCTTTTTAGTAATTAGGGCAGTAGATTTAGTTCCTAGTATTTCAAGTAGCCCCTCCATTTGTTGGAAATTAGTTAGGTAGTTAAAATTATTAACTTCAACTGGCTTAAATCCATTAGGAGTATAAAAACGCAATAGGTTATGGTTGTTTAGTAAATCAGAGTATTTCAATGAATTTTTACTTTTTTTAGTTAGCAGTGCAATTTTTGATTTTTCTTGATTAGTAAAATTAATTATTTGCTTCCCAGTTGCTCGTTCATAAACAGGTCCTTTAATTCCTTTACCACCTAAAATAATATATTTTTGGCTAATAATTGTACCGTTGCGAAATACAATCCATGGCTTATAACCTGGTGCTAGGAGGTCGCTACCAAATTGAAGGTAATCATGATTCGAAATACCTAATAAATGAAGCAAAGTAGGTAGTACATCAATTTCACCAGCCACTTTGTTGTGTATGCCTCCTTTTAAATTTGTTGCATGAATCATAAACGGTACTCGTTGCATTTGCACATTATTATAATTATTCCAAGTATCAGAACTTTCGCCAATTATTGGGGCAAGAACTTCATTTTCAGAATTGGTAAGACCATAGTGATCGCCGTAGATTACCACCATTGTTTTATTGATTAAACCTGATTTTTTAAGATAATTAAAAAATTCACGTACAGCCTGGTCCAGATAATGAGCAGTTTCAAAATAATTATTAATTGATTTATCATTAGTTTGGGCAGTTTTAAAAGCAGGATCTAAATCTTCATCATCCATTTCAAAAGGTGTGTGGTTGGTTACTGTAATGAATTTTGTATAAAAGGGCTGCTGCATTCGTTCAAGATACTTTATGCTTTCAGCAAACATGACTTTATCTTTAATACCATAACCAATATGGTCATTTTTTTCATGACTAAAATAATTTTGATCAAAAAAGTAGTTATAGCCCATGTTTTTGTATACATCATCACGGTTCCAAAATGAGCCAACATTACCGTGAAAAACAGCAGATGTATATTTGCCATTTTGCCGTAAAATTTGAGGTGCAGCTTGGAATGTATTTGAACTACCTAATGCTGTGAATAGGGAACCATCAGAAATGCCATAAGTGCTTGTTTCCAACATATTTTCTGCATCACTAGTTCGACCAATTCCAACCTGATGATAAAAATTATTAAAACTAAGCGTATGCCGATTATGATAAATTGAATTAAGAAAGGGCGTGACTTCTTTGCCATTAATTTTTAAATCAATTAAGAATTGTTGAAAACTTTCTAGGTGAATTACAATCACATTTTTATTTTTTTCTTTGCCAAAATATAGACTGCTTTTAGGCAATTGATTTTTTTTAGTAAAAGAAATTATTTTATTTAAGTCAGAAGTATTTGCGTTACGATTAACTTGTTCAGTTTGCTCATTTTTAATGCCATCATAAACGGTGAAGGTATCAATTCCTAAATATTTAACAATGTAAGAACGATCAAAAGTGGTTCTTAGAAGACGAGGACGTGATGATTCTGCCAAGAAGATATTTAGGACTAAGATTAACGCGCCTAAACTAGTAATGGTAAAAGGTGTGAGCAAGTCGTAGGACTTTTGGTCAATTTTAATTTTACGCATTACTAGTAAAAGAATAACTATAATTAAGTCTAACCAGAGTAGTAAATCTGTTGGTTCCAGTAGTGCTACTGCACTTTTTCCTAAACCTGGGGCAACTTTTCCAGAATTAATGATAGTTTTGACGGTAATAAAATCTGAAAACTGGCGATAGTTTAAAATATTGGCAAAAAGCAAGCCAGTATTAGCAAAATCCATTAGAAGCATCATGCAATAAGACATAATTGGTTTAGAAAAGTAAAAACCAATATTAATTAAAATAATTGCAGTACCGATTGGACTGAGCCACATGATGAAGTGTTGATAAGGGTCAGCAAGTCCCAAATTAAAGTCATGATAAATGGCAAAGATATATTTTAGGGTATATAAAATGATTAATAAGCAAAAAAAGCCTGTACGCTTCTGGATAAAATTGATTAAATAATTTTTTTTCAAATTTAATTCTCCTTAATTAGTTATTTTAAAAGTTTCTCCCCTTTTAGACAATCTTTTCTGCATTGTTAAGTTCTTTTTTAAGAATTATTTGGTTTAATTTGAGTATAATCTAGTTAGATATAATTTTAGGAATTGACTGAGACATGATTTTTTTAGGACCGTTATACAGCACATTAGTTCATTATTTTGCAATGAAAATAAATCATTTTGCACTGATTAAGCTTACCATGGTAGCACTTGATAAGACTATTTTTTATTTTTTGCTCTTTGTTATCATCCGCTTATTATGGCTCAAGTTGTTTGGCAACTTGAGATCAATAAAAGTCGAAGTTGCGATATGGTTATTTGCCTTTTATATTATCTTATTATTAATGTTAACAACATTTCGGAAGACTTATTTTCCCTGGGAAATAAAATTCAACTTTAGGCGACCACTGAGTGATATCAATCTAATCTTCTTACGCGAAACATGGAAATTGATATATGCCAAAAGTCATATTGATTTTATTTATAATTTTTTGGGAAATATATTTTGTTTTATTCCATTTGGATTTTTAGCGCCGATTATATTTAGAAAAAAACAAACTTTTAGGCAAATTTTTTTATTAGGAATTACTCTGTCAATTGCTATCGAAAGCTTACAATTTTTGCTTGGAACAGGTATTAGTGATATTGATGACGTATTTTTCAATAGTTGTGGCGCAGCAATTGGGTATTTGATTTACTGGTTATTTATCTAATTAACCAAAACTATAAAACTATTAAAAAGAACTGGTATTTATAAAATAAGATTGCTAAAATATTCTTGTGAAATAGATATTTAAATCAGTAAGGGAAGCGTATTTAATATGAGTATAGTTAAATTTGACAGTACAAAGTTAACACCTTTTGTTCATGACAACGAACTAAATGAAATGCAAGCGATGGTCGATGCAGCTAACAAGCAATTACAAGAAGGCACTGGTGCAGGAAGCGACTTTTTAGGTTGGGTTAATTTACCAGTTGACTACGATAAAGATGAATTTGATCGAATTAAGCAAGCGGCGCAAAGAATTCAAAACAACTCTGAAGTTTTAATTTGCATAGGTATTGGTGGCTCATACCTTGGCGCTCAAGCAGCGATTGAATTTTTAAATAGCGCTTTTTACGGTAAGGGTAAAGAAAAATACCCAACTGTGGTTTTTTGTGGTAATTCACTTTCAGGCTCATATTTACACGATTTAATTGCTTGGCTTGGTGACAAAGACTTTAGTATTAATGTAATCTCTAAGTCAGGTACTACCACTGAGCCTGCAGTTGCCTTTAGAATTTTTAAAGAAAAGTTAATTGCTAAGTATGGTAAAGAAGAAGCAACTAAACGAATTTTCGCTACAACTGATCGTGCTAAAGGTGCACTAAAAACAGAAGCTGATGCTGAAGGATATGAGGAATTTGTTGTTCCAGATGACATTGGTGGTCGTTTTAGTGTTTTATCAGCTGTTGGATTATTGCCAATTGCAGTTTCAGGTGCTGATATTGATCAATTAATGCAAGGCGCAGCTGATGCAAAAAGTGCTTATCAAGATACCGATTTGACTAAGGATAGTCCTTACCAATATGCGGCTTTACGTAATATTTTATATCGTAAAGGTTATACCACAGAAATTGTTGAGAATTATGAACCAACTTTAAGAATGTTTAGCGAGTGGTGTAAGCAATTAATGGGTGAATCGGAAGGTAAAGATAATAAAGGAATTTGGCCAGCAAGTGCCAACTTTACTACTGATTTGCATTCACTTGGCCAATACATTCAAGAAGGATTGCGCAATTTATTTGAAACGGTAATTAGGGTCGAAAATCCGACTAATGACGTTGCGATTCCTTCAGACGAGAATAATTTAGATCAATTAAACTTTTTAGCGGGGAAGAGTTTGAATTATGTTAATGAACGAGCATATGAAGGTGTGGTCTTGGCTCATACTGATGGTGGTGTACCGGTTATGACGGTTAATATTACTGATCAAACTGAACACACATTAGGCTACCTTATTTACTTCTTTGAATTAGCGATTGCAATTTCAGGTTATTTAAATGGTATTAATCCATTCAGTCAACCTGGGGTTGAGGCATATAAGCGAAACATGTTTGGCTTATTAAACAAGCCAGGTTATGAAGAATTACATGATGATTTAACTGCACGGTTTAACGCTGAAAATTAATAAAATATTTTATATAAAGTGATACCCTCCAAGTTTTCAACTTGGAGGGTATTTTATGATATTATTATTACTTTCATTAAATATTTTTTAATAATATTATAGACTTTTTAATTTATCATGATAAAATACTAAATAATAATTTTAAAGGAGTAATAAAATGAGAAAAATTAAAAGTAACTTTGTTTGTCAGTTGATGTGAATTTGATAGATAATTTATATGCGAAGGAGTGCTCAGATGAATAGTATGAGCAAAAATAATAATTTATCTGCTAAAACTTTTTTTAATAATGTCTTAGCTGGAACGGCAACTGGAATTATTGTTGGTTTAATTCCTAATGCAGTGGTTAACGCTATTTTAAAATTATTTGGGCAAAATACAATTACGATAGGAATTAATCAGGCATTGTTGATTTTTCAATGTACAACACCACTTTTAATTGGTGCTTTAATTGCGATTCAGTTTAAACTGGCTCCTTTAGATGTTGCTATTGTTGCTGGCGCAGCCTATGTTGGTTCTGGTGTAACTAAATTTGTACCGCAAATTGTTAATCCTGCTACCAAAGCTTCAGGAGCTCTAATTACTGCTGGCACAGGTGATTTAATTAATACAATGATTACTGCTAGCCTAGCGGTAGCCCTGCTGTTACTTGTGGGTGAGCGAATGGGTTCTGTAAAAATTGTTGCTGCCCCAATTTTGATTGGCGGTGGTGTAAGCTGGCTTGGCTTATTAATTTTGCCTTATGTCAGTAAAATCACCACTTGGCTTGGTTCGGTCATTAATTCCTTTACAAATTTACAACCACTTTTAATGTGCATTTTGATTGCCTGTATGTTTTCAGTTTTAATTATTTCTCCTATTTCAACTGTAGCAATTGGAATGGCAATTCAGCTCAATGGGATGTCGGCAGGAGCTGCTGCCATGGGCGTAGCTGCAACCACTATCGTCTTAGTAGTTCATTCGTGGCGCACTAATAAATCAGGTATTACTATAGCGGTTGCGCTAGGAGCAATGAAGATGATGATGCCCAATTTATTTAGACACCCAATTATTTTAGTACCGACGTTAATTACTGCAATTATTTCTGCTATTCCAGTTGCCCTATTTCAAATTAATGGTACTCCAGCATCAGCGGGTTTTGGCTTGGTTGGGCTGGTCGGTCCGCTTGCCTCAATGAATGCGGGTAAAGCTAGTATAAATGCGGTCATGGCAATGATTTGTTGGCTTATTATACCGACATTTGTAGCGATTATTTGTCGGTTCGTTTTTGAAAAAGTATTTCATCTTTATGATGAAAAAGTCGTATTTGCCTATTTGGGTGAATAGAATCAATAAATACAAACCTATACGAAAAATACTCCTAAGTTACTATGATTGTAACTTAGGAGTATTTTTGTTATTTAATTATAAAGTAATTGAAAAACTGAAGTTTTAAGTTAAAAGTTGTAGGTTCAGTTTGAATTTTGGTTAAAATTTCGCCAAGCTTGAGCGATTTGCTGATAATTTAAATGAGAAGTATTTGGAAATAGCAGTTTTGCTTCTCCCAGCTCATTTTTGGCACCAACGCCAACAGAAAATGCACCTGCACTATTTATTGCTTTAATACCAGCAATTGAGTCTTCAATTCCCACACAATCTTGGGGCTCGACATTGATAGCAGATGCAGCAGCTAGGAAAATATCTGGGGCCGGTTTTCCTGCCATCACTTTGCTGGGATCCGCAATTGCATCAAAAGCGGAATTTAATTGCAGTTTTTCTAAAATATTAGGCCCATTAAGACTGGCTGAGGCTAGTGATAATTTAACATTATGTTGTTTAAATTGGACGATTAAATCAGATATCCCTGGCAGAATATTTTGCGGTGTTAAGCTGGCAAGTAATTCGCGAAAGATTTTATTTTTTTCGTTAGTCATTTCTTGAAAAGCCGCAGCACTAACTTTAATATCCAGATAGTTTAAAATCGCGGTTAAAGAATCATTGCGACTAACTCCTTTGGTTTGCTTTTCCAAGGCAGCAGGCAATTCGCAGTTAAAGTGATCTTTAATTAATTTGCGCCATGCCTGAAAGTGATAAACGGCTGTATCGGCAATTACGCCGTCAAGATCAAACAGTATGCCTTTCATTTAAGAACTTCCTTTCACTTGCTAATGGTGTTTGTACCATGATTTCTTTGATTTTTGCAAAATCATTATCTGAAATATTGATAAATGGGAGCATTACGTTCAGCTCGGTTAAAGAACTACCACCAAAAGTCTCCAGATTCTTAGGATCTTGCAAAAAATTAAATACGTTATTGATTGGTGCTAAATTTTTCACTAATTCTGGGTCAGTCATAATTTGCTTAACTGGCATTGCCAAATTGTAATATTCAATGTAACTAGTTACTGGTTGGTAGCTAATAGTGTATTTTCCGCCATTAAGAGTTAGTGGCAATTCTTTATTGACACCGTTTACTTGCACTTGTCCGTTAGTTCGAGGCAGTTTCACTGTTACTGTTTGTCCAAATGGAATAGTCAAGTTAATTTCAATTGTATGTTTTTCGTCTTTTTCAAGTTGATATTCAATTTGGAGATCACCATATGAACTTTCATAATGACCTTGAACCTGCTTAAGCCGATAATCAAATTGTGGTGCAAATTCAACTTTTTGGTAGCCATTTTCTTGTTGATGGAGCCCAAGAACTTGTTGATAAACCCACTGCATGATTGCGCCGATTGAGTAATGATTTAATGAATTCATTCCCTCAGGATTCATTGAACCCTCAGGTAAAACGGAGTTCCAACGTTCCCAGATGGTAGTAGCGCCAAGGTTAACGGCATAAAGCCAACTTGGAAAATCTTCGTTTAGAAAAATTTGCATGGCTAGTTTATGCTCACCGTTTTCTGACAATACTTGACAAATCAACGGGGTACCAACAAAACCAGTCTTTAGATGATTATTATCTTTACCAAGGCGCGTTACTAAATCTTTTACAACGCGCTTTTTTTGCTCTTTGGGAATCAGATCAAAGCGTAGTGCCAATGCATAAGCCGTTTGGGTGTCAATTGCTAGGCGTCCATTTTGCGTGATATATTCAGCTCTAATAGCTTGTTTAATAGCTTTAGCTTGTTCAGCATATTGGTGGGCATCTTCTTGCTGACCTAAGACTTTTGCGCTGGCAGCAACGATTGAACTTGAGTAGTAATAGTAAATGGAGGCAATGAAGTCTTCATCAGTTTTACCAGTAGGCATTGCTGGATTTTCACCATCAAGTGATAGCCAATCACCAAATTGGAAGCAACCTGTCCAAAGATTTGGGGTTGAGGTAGATTGGCTAATCCAGTCAACCCAAGCCTTCATACTAGGATAATTTTGCCTTAAGATTGCGGGATCTCCGTATGCCTCATAAACTGTCCATGGAATGACAGTCGCAGCATCACCCCAAATAGCGGCCCCGCCACTGTCATTACCCATTGCTGGGGCATACATGGTAAGCATTCCAGTGTGCTGTTTTTGTTCAATTAACATGTCTTTAGCATATTTTTTGAAAAAGGCATAAGTATCCATATTTAAAGCGGCTGTACTTGAAAAAATGGCTGCATCACCAGACCACCCAAGACGTTCATCACGTTGCGGACAATCTGTTGGCACGTCAAAGAAATTACTTTTTTGACTCCACATTACGTTAGCTAACAAGCGGTTAACTTTTGGATTATCTGTCTTAATGGCACCGGTAGTTTTCATATTTGAATAGATTACTGCTGATCTAAAATCTGCCTTAGTTAGTGGTTTAGTATTGCCAGTAACTTTGACATAGCGGTAGCCATAATAAGTGAAGTGGGGACGCACCCATTTTTGTTCACCATTGGAAGTATAATGGAATGCTGCTCGGGCTTCCCTTAAATTATCACGGTAAAAATTACCATTTTGCAGAATTTCACCAACTTCCAATTTAAAGGTAGTACCAGTATTTTCACGGTTAAAAAATTCTGGCCATCCGGCATGATTTTGGCCGAAATCTAAGACAGTTTCACCAGCTGGCGTCTTAATTATTTCTTTCACGGGAAGATACTCATTGATTGTAAGAGGTAAACTTAAACGATCGTGTAGAATTTCCTTAGAGTGATTAAGCACGGTTACTGGCTGCCAGTTAGCTATTACATGAGTATCATCATAATCTTCACCGTAATAGATAGCCGACTTAGTGATTTTACCTGAAGTAGTTTTCCAGGAAGCATCACTTAAAATAATTTCCGTTGAATTATCAGTGTATTGAACATGTAATTCGGCAATCGCCATTTGGCGATTACCATAGATATTGTCTTGTCCGCCATCAAAACCAAAGTTACCTTTATACCAACCATCACCAAGTGAAATTAGTAATTCTTGATTAGCTGACTTTTGAAGTGGTTTAGTTACGTCATAAGTTTGAACTTGGATTAATTGATCGTATGCGGTAGTGCCCGGGGCTAGTAATTCATTGCCGACCTTTTCATTATTTAAATAGGCTTCATATACGCCCAAACCAGTCATGTAGAGACGAGCGCTTTTTACTGGCTTTGTCAGTGTAAATTTCTTGGCAAGCAAGGTGTTTTGAATATCTTTATCATTATTGCCAATCCAACTAGCGGTAAACGGCTCCGCCATTTTACCGGTTTCAAAAAAACTATGCTTACTACTTTCATCGTTAGCGTTTTTAACATAAATGGTTAATTCGTAACGAGTTCTCGGCTGCAAGTTAAGTGCAAAATCAAAAAAGTTATTTTTGTAAACTTGCCAGTTTGAATCGTAAATTTCTTTATCTGCTTTAACTACGATTCTTTTTTTTGTGTCCTGCATAGTTGCAGAATTAGTAAGATTAAAGGCAACCCGTAAATGATTATCTAAGTCATAGCCAATGGGCTCAGTCATATGATTAATTGTAATCTGATTAATTTCAATCATTATTCTGCTCTCTTTCTATAGACGGGTATCGAAGCGACCACAGAAAGGATCTACTGGGTTTTTACCAAGAAATTCTTCTTGACCCATCATTTTTTTCAGTAAGGCATCAATCGTAACTTCATTGCCTGTATAAGCATTAATGTAAGTTGAAACCATCGGAATATCAAAGAGGTGGTATGGGTTGCAAGTAGAAACAAAGACAGTTGGGATATCCTTCATGAACCATGGTGCATCAGCGGCCATCAAGTGAATCCAATCTAGTCTAGTGGTAGTCTGGTTACTTGCCGTTTCAACATTAGCTACATAAAAGGCAAGGTCAAAGCGATCTTTTTCAAATTGAACGCCACCTTCAAAAACTTCTTGGAAATCTAAGTGTTTTCGATCAAAAACAGTGACTTGGAATCCTTTTTCTTCAAGTTTTTCTTTAAATTTAGTAGTTACTTTACCGCCTTCTTTAAAGCCACCATCATCAGTATCACCTAAAACGACGAGACGAACTCGGGGGTATTTCTTTGGCGTTAGTGGCAATAATTGGTCGCGGTCCTTAACCAGAGTGATGGATTCTTTAGCAACTTTAGCCGCAAGCTTCTCGTGTTCTGCTAATTTTAAGTCGAAATTACTTGTTGCAGGTTCACAGAGTTCGCCCGCAGTATTCATTACGCCTTGGGCAACCTTAGTTGCAATTATTCTTGTTACTGCTTCATCAATGCGGGCCATCGGAATGGTGCCATCAGTAACGGCAGCGGTAATAAATTGATAATCTTCGTCAATGTCTTTGTTAAAGAGAATCATGTCAATACCAGCATTGATTGTTGTTGGTAAAGCTTCTGAACGTTTCATTATTGCGTTATAACCAATCATTGGCGTTGCATCAGTAATCGTTAAGCCGTTGAAGTTCAAAACTTTCCGAAGTAAGCCGTTAATTAAAAGCTTAGAAGTTGATGCTGGTCTTAAGTCTTTATCTTCAATTCCTGGCTCAAGTCGACGTTCCCAAGCTGGTTGCATAATATGAGCAATCATGATACTTGGTAAACCATTATCAATTAAGTGGTGATAAATTTCTCCGTAAGACTGCATCCAATCGTCAGCGGAAAGTGAATTAATCGAACTTAACAAGTGCTGGTCGCGCTCATCGACACCATCGCCAGGGAAGTGCTTAGCAACTGGAATTACGTGATTAGCATTTAGCCCAGCAATTTGAGCATCTGACATTCTAATTACTCGTTCTTTATTACTGCCATATGTGCGAACGTTCATAATTGGATTACGGAAGTTTTGGTCAAGATCAACAATTGGAGCAAATGACATGTTGCTCCCAACCTGCTTTGCTTCGTAACCAGAAACTTCGCCTAAGTTATAAGCATTTTTAGTATCATCGGTTGCGGCAATCTGCAATGGGCGGCCAAACCATGTACCATCATTTATGAGTCCATTACCACCGGCTTCAAGGTTAGCTGCGATTAAAAGTGGAATATTACTTGCATTTTGTGAAGTTGCTATTTCATGCTGTAATTTTTTAGCATCATCAGGACGGTACATAATTCCGCCGGGTTGATATTTTTTTACAAATGCAGCTAAATCTGTGTTTTCTTCATCTTCACCAATGACAAAGAAAAGTTGACCGATTTTGGCTTCGGTTGACATACTTGCTACTTTTTGCTTAACAAAGTTAATTTGTGTAGCAGACAAGTTATAGGGTTTTTTAGATAGGTCTGTCATATTTTTCCTCCATGTGCTATAAATATTAGTGAATTTTGTTCTTATTTTAATATAGCCTTGACCCAGCTTCTATTGCTAAAATACATGATTTTTGTGTTGATTTCACAGATTTATTTCTTGATAAAAATAGTGGTTTAGCTGATTAATTCGGAAAAAGGAGAAATACTAAATTGGAAAATCAAATTTTTAAGTTGCTAAGAAAGGATAATAAGCCGAGAGAATGGCAAGACGTACTAGCAACTGTAAAAAGAAGTGGTAGTTTAATTAAAAAAGCAGGCAAAATTGGTCTGGAGCCTGTATACCGCTTTTTTGATACTTATTCGGATAATTTGGTTCTTAGTAGTAGTTCAATTTGTATCTCAGTTCAACCAACCGAATCATTTATTCCGTACCATATGCATGATTACGTTGAAATTATGATTCCCTTAGTAGATAGTTGTACAGTTGTACTAGAACATTCAGAAGTCAAGGTTAAACAAGATAACCTGATTTTTGTCGGCAATAAAACTGTGCATAGAGTTAAGCCAATAGGGAAAGAAGGTATAGTGGTTAATATTGCTCTACGAAGTTCGGCATTTTCTTTAAACGAATTGGATTACTTAAGTCATAGAGAAAATGGCTCCAATATTTCTAATATTTTATTTTCACTTCTTTCAAATGAAGAGTACGGCGAGGGGCGGTATAGTTTGTTTGAAATAAATCATGATGCCAAGATATTAACTTTGATTTATGATGTGATTTTAGAATATTATCATCCAGATATTCAGTCTAATCAGTTAATTCGTTTAGAGATGCTAACTATATTTACCCGCTTAATTCGGCAAGCTGCTAATGCAGAGATTAAAGTAAAAGATTATCATAAACAAAGAAATAATCTATTGTCGCTTTTACTTTATATTGAAAAGAATTACAATAAAATTACATTACAAGACATGGCTAAAAGCTTTGGCTTTAATCCTAATTATCTATCTGACTATCTTAAAAAGCACACAGGAAAAACTTTTATTCAATTAGTGCATTTGCAACGGGTCAATGTGGCGGCTGAATATTTAACATACACTACTGCACCAATTGAGAGAATTTCTAGTCGTGTTGGATATGAAAATCCCTCATATTTTTATAAAATTTTCAAACTCAATTTTGGTATTTCACCAGCTGAATATCGCAGGCAGAACAATAAAAAGATTAGCAAAAACAATTGCTAATCTTTTTGATTTTAAATATTGAAAACTGGGAAATGGATATAAATGCTCTGTTTTTTGAATATGGTCATCCTCAAAGTCGACTAATATACTTTAAATGAAATTTGAAAGCGAATTCAAGGAGGATAACCTGAATGAATAAAAAACAGATACCAAAGGCAATAGGAATTTTATGCATGAACTTATTGCTAATGTTAGCTACAGCTGTAACGTCAGCCATTGCGGCAATTGCTAAATCATTTCCAAAAGAACCAATATCCAAAGTTCAGTTGATTGGATCAATTCCTCAATTAGGACAAATTATTGCAACTGCATTATTTGCTTATCTTACCTTTAAAATGACAAGAAAAAATTTAGGCTTACTAGCAGTAGCAATTGTTGGAATTGCAGGATTAGTGCCGGCTTTTTATAGTAATAGTTTAAATTTGATTTTAGCTTGTATGATATTAGTAGGTTTTGGTACAGGTACGATAACCAACGTTGTTCCAGTTCTTTTGCAAGAAAATTTCACTGGTGAAGCTAGAGCTACAGCAATGGGTTGGGCAACTGGTGTAACGAATATTGGAATGATGATTTTTACAGCATTAGGTGGTGTTCTAGGGAGTACTAATTGGAGAAACTTATTTTGGGTTTATGGTTTGGCATTAATTGTATTTATTTTAGCCCTATTACTAATACCCCAAGATAAAAAATTGTCTAATGCTAAAAATAGGCAAAATGGTGAAAAAATTAGCTTTTGGACTTTGCTTAAGAATTTTAATGGGCTAGTTTATGTACTTTATATTATCAATTTTATGCTTTCTTTAGCGATGATGACTTTTTTAGCCAATCAATCAATTGTTTTGGCAACACAAGGTAAGGGGACAGCTTATGTAGCAATGGTCACTGCATTAGGGAATATTGGTGGAATAATTACGGCTACATTATTAACTTACATTAGAAAGTTTACCAAAAGTGATACGATTGCCTGGGGATTTATTGCATTTGCACTATCATTTATCTGTATTGTTTTTTCTTCCAATATTGTAATGCACATTATTGGAAATGCCTTTTCAGGTGTTGGGATTGTCTTAGTTAATGCTACGGCACCATATGAGATGTCCTTATTGACTGATCAAAAGCAATTTACAATTGCTATATCAATTAATACTTTATTAGGTTCTATTGCTGGAATGATAGTACCAATGTTGCTAGCAGCAATCAGAATTCAACCAGGACATGATTCTTATATTGCAGGGATTTTTATTTCAATTGCTACGGCAGTAATTCTATTTGTTACTAGATTCGGCACACGAGTAGAGAAAGCACAAATTAAAAATAATTAAAACAAATCTATCATTAGGCTTATATAAATGTTTATAAATTAATGGGATTAAAAGAGGAAAAAATGTTAAATTTTAAAATAGAAGAAAATAAAATAACTCCTTTCCCACATTATTGGGAGACGTGTGTTGGTAGTTGCCATGCTTATACTGCATTAAGAGAAGATTATCGCCAACAGTTGATTAAAGCACATAATGAACTTGGTTTTAAATATGTTCGTTTTCATGGCTTATTTGATGATGAAATGAGTGTTTGCATTGAAAATTTTGATTTTAGTGGCAATTCACAGGGTATTACCTATAATTTTCTCAATATTGACAAGGTTTTTGACTTTTTGCTAAAAATTGGTATGAAACCATTTGTAGAGTTAAGTTTTATGCCAACTTGCCTTGCATCTAAAGAAAATAGAGTTTTTCCGTATGGCGGAAACAATACCATGCCTAAATCAGATGACTTATGGGAAGAATTGATTAGAAGATTTATTAAACACATTATTGACCGTTATGGTAAAGAAGAAGTTGAATCGTGGTTCTTTGAAGTTTGGAATGAGCCTAATTTGCCACTATTTTTTGCTGGAACACAAAAAGATTATTTTCACTTATATCAAATAACTGTTGCAACAGCGAAAAAAATTGATAAAAATCTTAAATTCGGTGGTCCTGCAACATCATTTAATTCATGGATTCCCGAAATGATTGATTTTTGTGAAACTAATAATGTTCCTTTAGATTTCTTAACGACGCATCATTATCCTACAGATGATCCACTTTGGCAAAGTGGGCTAGGAATCGAAGAATTTTTTAAAAATTCAGATCAGACTAAAACTGATTATCATCGTGGCATTTTAAAAGAAATGACTGCTAAAACTGTCAAGCAAGCCAAGGGCTATCCCATTTATTATACAGAGTGGAATGTTTCAGCAATGGTAGGTGATATGATTCATGATGAACCATATGCCGCTGCAATGGTCGCCAAAACAATTGCAGATAATGATAGCATGGTAGAAGGTTATTCATTTTTTACCTTTACTGATATTTTTGAAGAGCAATCGCAAAAATTAGGTCAATTCCATGGTGGTTATGGTTTGCAAACTGTTGATGGAATTGAAAAGCCCGTTTATCGTATTTTTGAAATTTTACATAAGCTAGGTTTTAAGCGATTGGGTGTGCAAGGCAATGATCAGGGAACTGCAGAGGTTTTAGCAGTACGAAATGACGTAGATTTGCAATTACTTGCATATAATCACAATGTTCCAAGTGAAGAAATTAAAACAGAAAAAGTGCAGATAGGACTTGAAAGCAAGAAAAATTTTGCTGGAATTTTAGAAAGAATCGATGATAGCCATGCCAATCCAATGAAAAAATGGATTGAAATGGGTAAACCAGACTACCTTAAACAGCCAGAAATAGATTTTTTGAGGGAAAATTCTAAATTACAAAAAGAACAGATTTTAGTTGAAAATGGGAAAATTATACTAAGTTTACTGCCTAATTCGTGTATATTTATAACAATTCCTAATTATTTTTCGTAGAAAGATCACTCTAAAATAGTTTTAATATATTGTTAAAATGGTTAATTAAATTACATAACATGTAAATTATAATAATTCTGATAAATTGTTTTATGTTTTGATAAAAAAGTTTAATTATGCTTACGTATGTAAACATTTTGAAATAATAACATTCCAAGCAATAAAAAATGATAGTAGCGTAAAATTTTGAATAAATAACTAAAAATGCCCCCTAATTTATTAATAAAAACGGTATAATTAAGGTAAATAGAAGGGAGCATTATTCAAATGATGTGTGAAAATTTATTTTTTAAAATTTTATGGGTAATTGTCTATGGCATTACTGCTTACTTTACTTTTACTGATAAAATGATGATGGCGATGTACTGGATGGCTGGGGGAATGTTTGCCCAGGCTGTTGTTGATTTGGTTTACCATTTTTGGACAAAGAATAAAAAATGTTAATTAAAAGCAACTTCATTTTGAAGTTGCTTTTTTAATGATCATTTTCAATTAAAAAATTTTGAATAATTTTTTCGCGCATTGCTAAAAAAATTTGATTGTGTCCGGTGGGATGAATTCGGTTAGTTAAAAGAATTAAGCCGGATTTTTTAATACGATCAAGAACAATTAAGGTTCCAGTATAACCAGTATGTAAAATAATTGGATAATTATCTTGCGGGTCAAAGCGTAAATCCCATCCCCATGAACGTGGCGCAACACCGCTGGGGTTCTTATTATCAAATAGTAAACTAACAGTATCTTGACTAAAGGGGAGGATATCACGATCGATTCCAAGGTAGCCTTTACAAATTTTCACTAAGTCGTTTAAAGTTGAAAACAGCCCAGCGGAGCCACAATCTTGCCCAAGTTGACGAGCTTTAGGATCATGGGGGATGCCCTGAAGAATTTTATCTTTGACTAAAGCAGTAGGAACACACAAGTTTTTATCAGGCTTAAAGCCTGTTTCTTTTAGACCCATTGAATTTATAATTTCTTGCTGACCAACTTTTTGCACAGGAAGATTGTAAATTTTTTTAATGACTAGGCCTAGAAGAATAAAATTAGTATCAGCGTAACGCATTTTATGTTCAAATTCATTGGTTACCGGAAGGTGAATAATTGCGTCTAAAAGTTCATCATGGCTAAGTTCATCGCGATTTTTTATCCATCCCCGAATACCACTTGTATGTGTCATTAAGTGAAAAAGTCGCACCCGCTCATCGGTAAATTCAGGAATAAATTGGTGCAGTGGTTCGGAAAAATTTAGTTCATTTTTTTGATAAAGTTTTAATAAGATATTTTCTGTAATTAATACTTTAGTTAAACTTGCTAAATCATATTCTGCAAATGGACTGAGTTGCGTTACGGTGGGATAAATGCTTGCAAAACCAATTGTTGATGTAAAAATTTGCTCATTATTAATAAAAGCGTAATTAACGCCAGGGACCACACGGTCTGAAACCATTGATTCAATTAAATTTTGGGTAGCTGAATAATCAATCATAAAATTTGTCCTTAATTAAATTTGCATACTCAGTCTATTATATCCAATTTTGTATCTCAATAGCCAAAATTATTCTACGGTTTAATTTTGATTTTTTTGGTGCAATTTTCGATTTAACGATTTAACAAACATCTTTGCTCTAATTAGACTTACGGACCAAACAATTAAATAAATAATACAAAAATCAATCGTAAAATCAAGTAGGTAGTACCAGTTCCATTCGTGTTCATTAACTAAAATACTCAGGATGATAAGCAAAAAATAAGTAATACAGAAATGGACTAAGGTTTGCTTAGTAATACTCCAAGTTTCAATCCGATAAATAAGACTGCTACAACCAAAAATAATTCCAATTAGTGCCCAAATAAATAAGTCTACCAAATTTACCGAAACAGAATGCTGAAAAAAGCGTTCGAAGTTTGATAGTGATGAGAAGGGATTGAAAGAGGGACTAAAAATAAGGTATGAGAATATGCCAATATTGACTCCAATTGGAGCGGACCAAAGAGCTAATTTTAAAATTTTTTTGCAAAGGTTCATGATAAAAACTCCTTTTTAATTTTTTGCATGTAACGGCGTGAACTGTAGGTGGTATGACCATTTTTAAAAATAATTTGATAAATGCCATTACGCGTAAGGGCAAATTCTTGAATACAACTAAAATTTACGATTTCAGAACTTGAAACTTGAATGAAGACTCGTTGAGGTAGAATTGACTTGATTTCATATAGTCGCTTTTTTAAGCGATAATTTCCTTGATTAGTCTCACAAATAACTTTCTTATCTTGTGTATGAATAGAAATTACATCATATAGGGCGATTACCTTTTGGCGTCCATTTTGATAACCAATCAGATTTTGTTCATTGACAAAATAAGACAAATTATCTTGTAAAGTAGTACTGTTATTATCAATTTGAGGTGTATTAACAGTCACTGATAGGTCAATTGCCTGGGGATCAATTTTTTGATTAACAAGCATAAATGCATCTCCTTTCTGTTTTTTTAAGATAGCAAAAGTAAATATGTTAAACAACAATTTAAAGATGAATGGTCATTTTTTTAGGATAAGTGGTAGATCGACTATAAAAAAAGCAATCACTTGCCAAATTAATTAAAAAAATATTTTTTTGCGATAAAAAGCACTTGACTTTACCCCTGGCTTCAAGCATAATAATTACTGTTGATTTTGCCCGTTGGTCAAATGGTTAAGACGCCACCCTCTCAAGGTGGAGTTACGAGTTCGATTCTCGTACGGGTGATTTAACACTGGGATATAGCCAAATGGTAAGGCACAGGTTTCTGGTTCCTGCATGTTTCGGTTCGAGCCCGGATATCCCAATATAAATGGCTTAACAGCAGGCTTTAAGAAGGTCTTAAAACTGCTTTGTCCATCATATTATTTGAACTAAAAAAGCTAGATGAAATAAATCATCTAGCTTTTTTTATTCTCTTTATCGCTTTTTCTCTTATCCTCATCAATATAGTAGGCATAGACGTCTAAGGCTGGCTTTCATCGCACTGATTTTAGCAGTTCACGGCTCGATTTAACTGGAATTGCCTCCCAGTGTGGTAATAGAAAATTTTAGACATGCAAAACAAATGCAAGGCTATTTATCAAGCAATAAATCATTTCTCAGATAGTTAAAGCCAGCTATTTAGGACGATTTTAAATACTGTATATAGATGAACTTAAAGACTGGCAAGTTGCTAACAAAGTTAAATATAGTGCCCCTTGCTATAGTGCTTTGAAACGATATGCCTTATGCCAATTTGCTGATTTTATTGAAACTTGGAAGATTAAATATGATGTAGATAGACCTGAATTAAATATTTACAAATATAAAAAAGCTTAGGTAGCCATAAAAAGTTACTTAAGCTTTTTTATTTATCAAATAATTGTCTATGTGAGTCTGTATCGACTAAATAAAGGATTAGTTCGTTATTTTTGATTTGATAAGTTAATAACCAATCCGGTTCGATATGTAACTCACGAATTCCTTGACATTTGCCTTTAAGTTCGTGGTCATGATACTTGGGACCAATGTTGTTTGTAATGATAGCTTCTACAGCAGCAAATAGTTTGTTAAGATCTTTCCCCTGTTTGACTGCTTGCTTGGCGGATTTTTTGAATTTACGTGATTGCTTAATCTTGTACATATTTACGCAAATCGTCTTCCCAATCTTTAACAGAATCAAATGATTCAATGTTACCTGATTTGATTTCATCCAAAGCTTGGTCTAATTCGCTAGTCACACGTGGCTGAAAGGGTAATTGGCGATCATCAACGGAACGCTTTAAGAACATTGTAATTGCAGAGCTTAAAGTTAAGCCCATATCTTTAAAAACTAAATCCGCTTCATTTTTTAGATCGGTATCAATTTTAACATTCAAGTTAGTTTTTTTACTCGTTTTAATTGACATTGACATTTCCCCTCTTTCTTTTATTCTAGGGATATTATATCCTTGTTTCATTCTTTAATAAAGCATTATAAATAAAAATGGATAAATGCTTGGCCTGATTTTTAAAAATCGGGTCAAAATTGGTGCGGAATCGGAGATGAATCCGTAATTAATGGGTGTTATATTAATATTGTCGGTAGTAGTATTAATAATCATTATGGTAATAATCTTGCTACAATATTCAAAAATTATGGTTTAGTAACTTTGAGAATAGCGAGGCTGTAAACTAGCATACATGGAGGATAAAGCAATGAGTAAATGTGTGGCTTGGACAATAATATTAATAGGTTCAGTAATAACAATAATTTTAAAAGTATTGATGATGGCAAGGGGATAATCTGTTCCAGCTTATGCAATTAAAGTAGCTTAAATCATAGAAATAAATTTAAGTAATAATTATTACATCGCCCTTAGTCCCAATAGCAAGAGCCTAAGCAAAAACGGTAAGCAATCAGTGCTTACCGTTTTTTACATCCCAGCTTGAATAATATTCTTATCGGCCATTGACTTACGCAATGAAAGTAGGGCCGTGTAGGTTGATAAAATATAGACTTTCTTAGTTGGTAATTTGGCTAATTGCGCGATGACATCATTATCAGTTTTGCAGGTAGTCATCTGAGCTGGATTAAAGCCAGCAACTTCCAAACGAAAGCTCATATCATGCCAGCGCTGCCCCCCGACGATGACCTTTTTAATTTGAGACTGGTGTAATTCTTCAAATTGCCCATCCCAAATCCATGAAGTATCAATTCCGTCAGCATGATTAGCATTCAGTAGCGTGACTAATGAATAATCTTCTTTTTCTGTATTTAATAAGTGGAGTACTTCATCTAGACCTACTGGGTTTTTAACTAAGATCAAATCAATTTCTTTATCGGCATAGTTAATCAATTCTTGCCGCCCAAAGACACGCTTGTTTTTAGCAAATGCACTGGCGACTTCGTCATCGCTAAGACCAAAATAACGGGCAACGGCATAGGCGGCTAGGGCATTGTAAATATTATAGGTACCGCCAATATTGATACTGTACTCTTTAGTTCCCATTTGAAACTTAAGGTGGTTGGGGCTTTGCTTAATAATTTGGTTAACTGAATAGGTTAACTGCGGACGCTGATAGTCGCAATTAAGGCAGAAAAAGTCGCCGAGATTTGCGTAGATTCGATCGTGAAAGTGCAAGATATGGTTGCATTGCGGGCAAAGGACACCGTCTGTGTTAACCGGTGCAATGAGATTATTTTCTGCTTGATCGCTAGGTAAGTTAAAACCATAAAAAATCTTCGGATTAGGTAAATCGACAGAAGAAAAGATACTGGCATCGCCATTGGCAATTACGGTTGCTTTCGGTTCAAGTTTGATGCCGTCTAGAATCTTTTCATAGGTTGTATAAATTTCGCCATAGCGATCCATTTGATCACGAAAAATATTGGTCAGAACAAAGCAACTGGGGTGCAATAATTCAGTCACCAGCTTCACGTTGGCTTCATCAACCTCTAACACGGCAATTTTGCGTGAAGCTGCCTGGTCTCTATGTGCTAAAAAGGCAGTTACAATTCCTTGTTGCATGTTTGAACCAGATGGATTAGTTAAAACATCACCATATTTTTCACGTAAAGATTCAACAATTAACGCCGTTGTCATTGTTTTCCCATTCGTGCCGGTTACAATTACAGTTTCATAATCATTGGCTAAAGTATTTAAAATTTTAGGATCAATTTTCATAGCAATTTTACCTGGAAAACTAGTCCCACCTTTAAGGATATTATGTAAAAACCAGTAACTTAATTTTCCGGTAAATTTAGCAATTCTAGATTTTAATTTCATGTTTATCCCTCGCTTTAAAATCAATATCAACTATAGCATAGGCGACAAACTAAAACGAGTTTTTGGTTATAATTTAACTGCACAGATTTTGATTTTCATCTATACTAGATAAGTTAGGTGAATTTAATTTGAACAAAGGAGCAAAAATGGCACAGTTATTTTTTCAATACGGCGCAATGAATAGTGGTAAAACCATTGAAATTCTCAAAGATGCGCATAATTATGAGGTGCAAGGTCGTAAAATTGCACTTTTAACAAGCGCTCTTGATACTCGTAATGGTGTTGGTAAAATTGTTTCAAGAATTGGTCTTCAGCGTGATGCTATACCAATTAGTCACGAGATGAATCTTTTTACTTATATTCAAGAATTAAATGCTCAAGACGAAGCCCAAGGGGATGGACCAATTGCGTGTGTCTTTATTGATGAAGCTCAATTTTTAGAACGACATCACGTTATTGAATGTGCTCGAATCGTTGATGAGCTTAATATTCCGGTGATGACTTTTGGTTTGAAAAATGATTTTCAAAATAATTTATTTGAGGGAACTAAAAATCTTTTGCTTTTCGCAGATAAAATTAAGGAAATTAAAACAATTTGCCACTACTGTGGCCATAAAGCTACAATGAACTTGCGTATTCATAATGGAAAGCCGGTTTATGAGGGCGAACAAGTCCAAATTGGCGGGGATGAAAGTTATCACCCAGTTTGTCGTTTTCATTATTTTCACCCCAAAGCAAGAATAGAGAGGGATTAAAACAATATGGATAAAATTATGGCACAGCTTGAAGGTCTGATTGCTCATTATGAAGAGTTACAAGAGATGATGGCCGATCCTGAAGTGATTAATGATACTAAGCGCTATATGGAAATTTCAAAAGAAGAAGCTGATTTGCGTGAAGTAGTCGAAAAATATAAAAAGTTTAAAGCAGATAAGCAAGAAATAGCTGATAATAAGGAAATGATGGCTAGCGAAAGTGACCCTGACTTAATTGAAATGGCCAAGGCAGAAAATACTGAGCTGGAACAAGAAATCGTTGCCTTAGAAGATCAGATTAAGCTGTTAATGCTACCTAAAGATCCCAATGATGATAAGGACATTATCATGGAAATTCGTGGAGCAGCTGGGGGAGACGAAGCGTCACTCTTTGCAGCAGATTTGCTTCGAATGTATGAAAAATATGCCGAACAACAAAATTGGCAAGTTTCAGTAGTTGATAGTGAGCCCACTGAAGTCGGTGGCTATAAGCACATTGCCATTATGATCAATGGTAATAAGGTTTATTCTAAGCTTAAATATGAAAATGGTGCCCACCGTGTTCAACGAATTCCAGTAACTGAATCTCAAGGACGAGTGCATACTTCTACGGCTACTGTTGCTGTAATGCCGGAATATGAACAAGTTGACTTTGAAATTGACCCTAAGGATTTACGAGTTGATGTTTATCGGTCAAGTGGCGCCGGTGGTCAGCACATCAATAAGACTTCTAGTGCCGTACGGATGACCCACTTACCGACTGGCATTGCTGTTGCAATGCAGGATCAGCGTAGTCAGCAACAGAACCGGGAAAAGGCTCTGCAGATTTTGACTTCACGTGTTTATGATTATTATGAAAGCCAAAATCGTAATCAATATGATGCTAAGCGAAAAGATGCTGTTGGAACTGGTGACCGTTCTGAGCGAATTAGAACCTATAATTACCCGCAAAACCGGGTAACTGATCATCGGATTGGGTTGACAATTAATAAATTGGATCGCGTAATGAATGGCGACATGGATGAAATTATTGATGCTTTAATTTTATATAATCAGACAAAACAATTAGAGGAGTTGGCCGACCAAAATGGCTAGAATTAATACTTTAAATGATTTAAATACCTGGGCAACTCAAGCAGCTGCGAATCAGCGGCCAGAAGATATTGCCTTTTTATTGGCAGAAAGATTAGGCTTAAGTCCAAGTGAATTTCAACTTAAGCAGGAGCTAGAACTTTCATTGGACCAAGTCCAACAAGCTCAAAAAGATATCAAAAAATTAGCTAGAGGGATTTCACCGCAATATATCTTGGGCTATTCTTGGTTTTTAGGTTATAAAATCATGGTTCAGCGTGGAGTATTGATTCCGCGTTTTGAAACTGAAGAATTAGTGGAATGGGCTTTGCAGAGTTTGCAAGCAGACGATAAGATCCTTGACTTAGGTACAGGTTCTGGTTGTATTACGGTTGCGCTAGCTAAAGAAGCAGCTAAAAAGGGTTTTACTGATCTTAATTTATACGCATCTGATGTTTCAGATGTAGCTTTAAGGACTTCTGAAGAAAATTTCTTAACCTATCAGGTAGATGCAATAGTTCGTAAGGCTAATGTTTTAATTGGCTTAGAAAAATTTGACAAAATTATTTCTAATCCGCCCTACATAAAAGATACCGAGCGCGCAGAAATGGATCAAAATGTTTTACAAAATGAGCCCGAAGAAGCCTTATTTGGTGGTGTAGATGGTCTTAACTTTTATCGCAAATTTGTCCAGCAAGTACGTGAACACTTGAATAGTGGCGGTGAATTTTTCTTAGAGTATGGCTATAACCAAAAAGAGCAACTACAAGACCTATTTGTGCAAGAACTACCAGACTTTACAATTGAATTTAAAAATGATTTAGCAAATAAGCCACGCATGGTGAAGGGAAAGTGGAACAACTAATGGAGACCAAAATATTCTTACGCGAAGAAATTGATGCTGCAGCCAAATTACTTTTAGCTGGTGAATTAGTTGCGTTTCCTACGGAAACGGTCTATGGGTTAGGCGCTTTAGCAACTAACGAAAAGGCTGTTAAAAATGTATATGCGGCTAAAGGTCGTCCAAGTGATAATCCCTTGATTGTAACCGTAGCCGATGAAACTATGATGAGTAAGTATGCCAAGGCTGTTCCTAAGAGAGCTAAAAAATTACTTAAAAAGTTTTGGCCAGGTCCGCTTACTATTTTATTAGAAGTTAAACCTGGTTCTTTACCAGAAGCGGTAACTGGTGGATTAAAGACAGTAGCATTTCGTTGCCCTGATAATAAACTGACGCATGCGTTAATCACTAAGATAGGTTATCCAATTGTCGGCCCATCGGCCAATACTTCTACTAAACCTAGTCCAACTACCGCGCAGCATGTTTTTCACGATCTTAACGGAAAAATTGCCGGTATTATCGATGGTGGTCCCACCAAGGTAGGGCTTGAATCAACTATTATTGACTTATCTGTGGCAACTCCTATAGTTTTGCGCCCAGGTGCAATTACGCCTGAGGAATTGGGGACCGTCTTACAGGAAAAGGTTTTAATTAATAGTGGCAAAGTTAGTGAAAAAGATGTCCCTAAAGCTCCTGGCATGAAGTATCGCCATTATGCTCCTAGTGCGCCAGTAATTATTGTTGATAATTTAGCTGATTTTAAAGCAATTACTTATGACAAGCAAACAGCAGTAATGGCGTTAAATCCGGTTTTAGCTGAAATTGATTTACCGCAAGTAAATAAGTTTAATTTGGGTGATAATCTAAGTGATGCTGATCATAATTTGTTTGCGGGCTTGCGTTATTTTGATGATCAACCAAAAATCAAACAGATTTATGTTCAAGGTTTTAATGGTAGTCAAGCGACCATGGCTTACATGAATAGATTAGAAAAAGCTGCTGCTGGTCATCATTATCGGGTAAAATAAAAAATATTTAGAAAAAAGCTTTAAAGCGTTTGTTTTTTTGATTAAAATAGCAATGGATTTAGAGTAATTACGTATAGGAGGAAAATATGGGCAAGTTTACAGTTTTAGATCATCCGTTAATTCAACACAAGTTGACGATTATCAGGCGTAAGGAAACAAGTTCAAACGAATTTAGACGCATTGTTGGTGAAATTGGTGGCCTTATGACCTATGAAATCACCCGCGACTTACCTTTGAAAGATGTCGAAATTGAAACCCCAATGGGTAAGACAACGCAAAAGGAAATCGCCGGGAAAAAATTAACTATCGTACCAATTTTGCGTGCTGGAATTGGGATGCTTAACGGTGTCTTAGATATGATTCCGTCAGCTAAAGTAGGTGTCATTGGGATGTTTCGCGATGAAGAAACCTTAGAACCCCATGAATACTTTTGCAAACTGCCTAATGATGTTGCAGAACGCGAGTGTTTAGTAGTGGATCCTATGCTAGCAACTGGGGGTTCGGCCAATATGGCAATTGCAGCCTTGAAAAAACGCGGCGTTAAGGATATTAAACTAGCGGTGTTAGTTGCTGCACCTGATGGTGTCAAAGCTGTTCAAGCTGAACATCCAGATGTAGACATTTATGCCGCCGCCGAGGATGATGATTTATTGGATAATGGCTACATTTTCCCTGGTTTAGGAGATGCGGGCGATCGGTTATTTGGCACTAAGTAGAAGTTTTAAACAAATATTTATGGAATTCGCTTACATATTTACACAAATTTATTGAAAGTGTTAATATTGTATTAGTGTTCGATAAACTGGACACCAGAAGGGAGGTCACGAAGTAATGGAGCAACCATTTGTATTTAACTTCTTGGGTTTAAACTTTGATCTTGCAGGGATGATTGGCTCAACATTGATGGCAGCCGTAATCCTATTTGTTTGTATCTGGCTTTCACGCAAGGTTGAAATGAAACCAAATAAAAAGCAGAATGTTCTTGAATATTTACTTGACTTTACTGATAACATTGTCAAGGATAACGTTAGCGATGTTGATGCCCAAAAGCATTTATCGCTTTACGCTTTTGTTTTGTTTCTCTTTATCTGGTTTATGAACCAATTGGGTTTGTTTATGGAAATAAAAGTTGGTGATTTCATGTTTGTAAAATCGCCAACTGCAGATCCCGTAACGACAATGTCATTTGCAATGATGACCTTGCTTTTATCATTTACTTTTGGAATACAAAAATTTGGTACTGGTGGCTACTGGCGTAATTATGCCGAACCAGTTAGTTTCTTATTTCCAATCAATATGATTGAAGAAGTAACTAACTTCTTAACGCTATCGTTACGTTTGTATGGTAATATTTATGCAGGTGAAGTTTTATTAACATTGATTGGTAATCGTCTAGCACCGAGCTTTGGGATTACTACGATGGTTTTATCAGCTCCACTCGCCATGATTTGGCAAGGTTTCTCTGTCTTCATTGGCTCTATTCAGGCATATGTTTTTGTAACGCTATCGATGGTTTACGTTGGTAAAAAGGTTACAAAAGAATAATTTTTTGGAGGTTTAAATATGTCACAAGCTTTTAAATATATTTCTGCAGCACTTGCAGCTGGTATTGCTGCCTTAGCTGCTTCTTGGGGTAACGGTAAGGTTATTACTAAAACCATTGAAAGTATGGCTCGTCAACCTGAAAGTGCCGGCAATTTGAGATCAACTATGTTTATCGGTGTTGGTTTGATTGAAGCCGTTCCTATTTTAGCGATTGTTGTTGCCTTTTTAATTCTTTTCCTTTAATTTTTTTATTTGAAAGAATTTAGGCTAAAAAAGATAAGAAGGGCAGTAAATGACATTTCAAACTTTATTTGCAGCCTCAGCGAATCATATATATATCGGCAATACGCTATGGTATTTAATTGTATTCGTAATTTTGCTTCTCTTGGTAAAACACTATGCTTGGGGACCAGTTTCCGACATGATGGAAAAAAGACGGCAAAAAGTGATCAATGATTTGGATGCGGCTGCTGACAATCGTAAAAAAGCTGAAGTATTGGCTAATGAGCGCGAAGCTGCCTTGAAAAATTCAAGACAAGAGGCAACACAAATTATTTCTGAAGCAAAAGTAAGTGCTCAGAAAACGAGTAGCCAGATTGTAGCTGATGCTAACAAAAATGCCACTTCAATTCATGAAAAGGCAAAAGCTGACGCTGCTCAAGCAAAATCCGACGCTTTAGATGAAGCGCGTTCACAAGTTGCTGATCTTTCAGTTGCAATTGCAGAAAAAGTAATTGCCAAAAATTTATCAGTGACTGATCAAAAAGATCTAGTCGATCAGTTTATTAAGGGGCTGAATAAATAATGGCCTTAAGTAAAGAAGAGATTGCTGCACGATATGGTACTGCACTGTTTGATTATGCGCAGGACATGCATGCTGAGGATACTGTTCACGAGGATTTAGTAGAACTGCTAAAAGCTATTTCTACTTATCCGCAAATCTTAAAAGTTTTTAGTGATCCAATTTTTAATAGCGATGAAAAAAGGGCTTCTCTTGCGATAATTACCAAAGGCTTATCTCAAGAGGTGCAGACTTTTTTGAAATTATTGTTGGAATATAACCATTTTTTAGAGTTGCCTGATATTATCATGTACTATGATGATTTGTACAATAAGGATAAGCAGGTGACTAGGGGACTTGCAATTACTGCGGTCAAATTGACTAGGCAACAACTTAAGCAGTTGGGTGATAGTTATGCCCAGAAATATGGTTTTAGTAATGTTGAACTTGAAAATCAAGTTGATGAAAGCATTATTGGCGGCGTAATTTTAAAAGTTGGCGATTATGTGATTGATGGTTCAGTTAAAAATAAGCTTAAAAAGATTCGTGCGCAGTTAATTAACAAAGATTAAAAAGAGGTGAAACCATTGAGCATTAAAGCAGAAGAGATTAGCTCTTTGATCAAGCAACAGCTTGAACACTATGATGACAAACTCGACGTTAATGAAGTCGGTGTTGTAACATACATAGGTGATGGTATCGCCCGTGCTCACGGATTAAACAATGTTCTAGCGAATGAACTATTAGAATTTGATAATGGTTCATATGGTATTGCTCAAAACCTTGAATCAAATGATGTTGGTATCATTATTTTGGGTAATTTTGATGATATTCGTGAAGGCGACCAAGTTAAGCGAACTGGGCAAATTATGCGTGTACCAGTTGGCGATGAATTAATTGGTCGCGTAGTTAACCCTTTGGGTCAACCAGTTGATGGGCTAGGCGATATTAAAACGACTAAAACTCGACCAATTGAGGATTCAGCACCAGGTGTTATGGAGCGCCAGTCTGTTAATCAGCCGTTACAAACCGGAATCAAAGCGATTGACGCCTTGGTGCCAATCGGTCGGGGTCAGCGTGAGTTGATTATTGGTGACCGTAAAACTGGTAAAACTAGTTTGGCTGTTGATGCAATTTTGAATCAAAAAGGTCAAGATGTAATTTGTATTTATGTCTTTATTGGTCAAAAAGAATCAACAGTTAGAACTCAGGTTGAAACATTAAAACGTTTTGGCGCAATGGATTATACGATTGTGGTTGAAGCGGGACCAAGTGAACCAGCACCAATGCTCTATATTGCACCTTATGCTGGTACTGCGATGGGTGAAGAGTTTATGTATAATGGTAAGGATGTTTTGGTAGTCTTTGATGACTTATCTAAGCAGGCTGTGGCTTACCGTGAACTTTCGTTATTACTTCGTCGTCCGCCTGGTCGTGAAGCATATCCTGGTGATGTTTTCTATCTTCATTCACGTTTATTAGAGCGTAGTGCTAAATTAAGTGATAAACTTGGTGGCGGTTCAATGACTGCGTTACCATTTATTCAAACGGAAGCTGGAGACATTTCCGCATATATTCCAACTAATGTAATTTCAATTACTGATGGACAAATTTTCTTGCAAAGTGATTTGTTCTTTGCAGGAACTAGACCAGCGATTGATGCGGGTAATTCTGTTTCCCGTGTTGGTGGTAGTGCGCAGATTAAAGCCATGAAAAAAGTTGCAGGTACTTTGCGCACAGATTTAGCTGCTTTTCATGAATTAGAAAGTTTTGCTCAATTTGGTAGTGACTTAGATCAAGCAACGCAAGCTAAACTTAATCGTGGTCGGCGAATTGTCGAGGTTCTAAAACAGCCTTTACATGATCCAATTCCAGTTGAAAAACAAGTTATCATTTTGTACGCTTTGACTCACGGTTATATTGATGCAATTCCAGTTGAAGATATCGCTCGTTTTGAGAAGGAATTATACGATAACTTCGACAGTAGTCATGCGGATTTACTAGAACACATCCGTCAAACTGGTGAGTTACCGGATGAAAATGAATTAAAAGATGCAATTGCAAAATTTGCTGATAGTTTTTCACCAAGTAGCAAATAGGAGGTAGCTTATGCCTGCATCTTTACTTGAGTTGAAGAAAAAGATTGCTTCAGTTAAGCAAACTGGTAAAATTACCGAAGCGATGCGGATGGTTTCGGCATCAAAATTAAATCAAACTGAAAAGCGAGACGAAGGTTATACAGTATATAACAATCATATTAGGCAAACTTTATCTCGTTTGATGAGTGCAGAGGTTATTAACCATTTGCATAAAGAAAATTTAGTTGTTGATGAAGATAGCATTAGTAAAATTGATTATGAAAATGTTTTTGGCTTAGGTATTGTTTCAAACCTAGTGCAGTCGCGCAAAGAAATTAAATCAACCGGATATTTAGTTATTACTGGTGATCGCGGACTAGTCGGTTCATATAATAGTGCTGTCATTAAAAATATGATGGGTTTAGTGCAAGATGCTAAAGCTGAACATAAGGATATTAAAATTTTGGCAATTGGTTCCGTCGGTGCAGAATTTTTTAAGAAAAACAACTTAAATGTTGTATATGAAAATAATGCAATTTCGGATGTGCCAACTTTTGAAGAAATTTTACCAATTGTTTCAACTGCAATAAAAATGTATTTAAATGGCGTATATGATGAATTGTACGTGTGTTATACGCACCATGTTAATACTTTATCATCAGCGTTTAGAGTTGAAAAAATGATGCCAATCAATAATCTTGATATTGGTGTTAAAGAAGCTGAAGCACATAAGAATTTAGAATATGACATCGAACCTGATGTAAACACTGTTTTAACTACTTTAATTCCACAATTTATTCGTTCTGGAATTTATGGCGCGATTTTGGATGCCAAGACTGCTGAACATGCAAGTTCCATGACCGCCATGCAAAGTGCAACGGACAATGTTGATGAATTAGTTTCGAGTTTAACTACTAAATTAAATCGTGCAAGACAAGCAGAAATTACTACTGAAATTACCGAAATTGTCAGTGGTGCTAATGCTTTGAAATAATATGAGAAAAGGAGGTAGATGTTTTGAGTGAAGGTGAAGTTGTTCAAGTAATCGGCCCAGTGGTCGATGTTAAATTTCCACTTGATAAAAACCTACCTGATATTGACAATGCTTTGCGCGTAATTAAATCTGAGGATGAGACAATTATCCTTGAAGTTACGCTAGAGCTTGGTGATGGTGTCCTAAGAACTATTGCAATGGAATCCACTAATGGATTAATGCGTGGAATGAAGGTTGAAGATACTGGTAAACCTATTTCCGTGCCTGTTGGTAATGATACATTGGGTCGCGTTTTCAATGTTTTAGGGCAACCAATCGATGATGGTCCTAAATTTGATAAAGATCACGCCCGCGAAAGTATCCATAAAAATGCACCAAAATATGATGAACTAACCACTAGTCAAGAAATACTTGAAACTGGTATTAAAGTTATTGACTTGCTCGAGCCATATGTTCGAGGAGGTAAGGTCGGTCTGTTTGGTGGGGCTGGTGTTGGTAAGACAACCATTATTCAAGAATTAATTCATAACATTGCTCAAGAACATGGTGGTATTTCTGTTTTCACTGGTGTTGGAGAAAGAACTCGTGAAGGTAATGACCTTTACTTTGAAATGAAAGCATCTGGTGTTTTAAGTAAGACGGCAATGGTCTTTGGGCAAATGAATGAGCCGCCTGGTGCCAGAATGCGGGTGGCTTTAACTGGCTTGACTTTAGCTGAGTATTTCCGTGATGTTGAGGGACAAGATGTTTTGCTGTTCATTGATAACATCTTTAGGTTTACCCAAGCAGGTTCTGAAGTTTCTGCTTTGCTTGGTAGAATGCCGAGTGCCGTTGGTTATCAGCCAACTTTAGCCACAGAAATGGGCCAATTGCAAGAAAGAATCACTTCAACCAAGAAGGGCTCAATTACTTCAATTCAAGCCGTTTATGTGCCAGCTGATGACTATACTGATCCTGCCCCAGCTACTACTTTTGCCCATCTAGATGCTACAACCAACTTGGAGCGTAGCTTGGTTGAACAAGGTATTTATCCAGCGGTTGATCCTTTGGAGTCAACTTCAAGTGCCTTGGATCCAGAAGTTGTCGGTGCTGATCACTATGAAACTGCTACACGTGTGCAACATATTTTGCAAAGATACCATGAATTACAGGATATTATTTCTGTGTTAGGTATGGATGAATTATCAGATGAGGAAAAGGTAATCGTTAGTCGTGCCAGAAAGATTCAATTTTTCTTATCTCAAAACTTCTTTGTAGCAGAGCAGTTTACTGGTGTTCCGGGTTCTTATGTGCCAATTAAGGAAACAATCAAGGGCTTTAAAATGATTCTGGATGGTCATTTGGATGATTTACCAGAAGATGCTTTTCGTAGTGTTGGCCCAATCGAAGATGTTTTGAAAAAAGCACAAAAGATGGGCGTAACAGCTAGTGATCCAGAAGCTAAAGCATTGTTAGAAAAGTAGGGTGATGTCCAATGGCAGATCCAGAAAAACTTTTTATCGTTAATGTTGTAACTCCTGATGGTTTGATTTTTTCACATCATTGTAGCCTTGTTGAAATGCGCGCAATTGATGGTCAACGTTCAATTATGTATAATCACTTACCGATTTTGACCCCATTAACAATTGGTGAAATTAGAGTCAAACGTGGTCGTGAGATGAATGAAACAGTAAATCATATCGCTATCAGTGGTGGTTACTTTGAATTTTCTAATAATGTCGCCACAATTATTGCAGATAGTGCAGAACGTTCGACTAAAATTAATCTTTCGCGAGCAGAAGCTGCAAAGAAACGTGCCCAAAGCGAATTGGAAAAAGCTAAAACTACGCATGATCAACGTTCCCTTGAACGCGCACAAGTTGCATTAAGAAGAGCCGTTAATAGAATTAGTGTTTATAATTCAGATAATTAAGATAGTTTTAAACGGATGCACAAAGGTGTGTCCGTTTTTATTTAGCTAAAGTAAAGTGAGAAATAAAATGTTCCAACTCGGCGTTCATGCCTTAGTTAGTATTGTAATTTATTTAATTACAATTGCTTTATCTTTTCAAATCATGAAAAGTGTACAAATTGAAAAAATTATTCGGAAAAATAAAGTTTTTGAGGCCCAACTTTTATTGGTTTTTGCGGCAATTGCAATGGGTTTTTTAGTAGGTAATTTTCTAATTACCTTAATTGATACTTCCTTACAGTTAAGTAATTTCTTTTAAAACTTGCTTAAGTAAACGAAGTCAACAGCAAACTTATTATCTTTATGGTAAAATATACAATGAATATTTATGGAGGGTTATTGTGGCACGAGATATAGGAATTGATTTAGGGACAGCGAATGTGCTGATTAACGTCTCAGGCAAAGGAATCGTTTTAAATGAGCCATCAGTCGTTGCTGTCAATACAAGTACAAATAAAGTTGTAGCGGTTGGTACTGAAGCATATAAAATGGTTGGTCGTACACCTGGTAATATACGAGTTATTCGTCCCTTAAAAAATGGTGTGATTGCTGATTTTGACATAACTGAAGCAATGCTTTCTTATTTTATTGAAAAGTTAAATGTTAAGGGCTTTATGTCTAAGCCAAATATACTAGTTTGTGCCCCAACTGGTGTGACCTCAATTGAGCAAAAGGCAATTATTCAAGCTGCAGAAAAATCTGGTGGTGGTAAAGTATATTTAGACTTTGAACCCAAAGTAGCTGCTGTTGGTGCTGGGCTTGATATTTTTAAGCCACAAGGTAATATCGTAATTGATATTGGTGGTGGGACAACTGATATTGCAGTTTTATCCATGGGTGAAATTGTTACCAGTCAATCATTGCGTTATGCGGGTGACCATATGAATCAGGCCGTTGTTGCTTATATCAAGAATAAGCATAACTTGTTAATTGGTTCACGAACGGCTGAACAAATTAAGATTGAAATTGGTAGCGCTTTTGAACCTGATGAAGATGAGACCATTACAGTGCGCGGTCGCGATATGGTTGATGGTTTGCCAAAGCAAGTTACAGTTTCTGCAACTGAAATTCAAGAAGCTTTATCTGACGGGTTAATGACGATTGTTGCGGCAACAAAAGAAGTTTTAGAAAATACTCCGCCAGAGTTGTCAGCTGATGTTATTGATCGCGGCATTATGTTAACTGGAGGAGGCGCCTTATTAAAGAATCTTGACAAATTAATTTCTTATTACCTGAAAGTCCCAGTTTTAACAGCAGATCATCCTCTAGAAGCGGTCGCTTTAGGTACAGGTATTTTACTTAAAAATATTGAAAAGCATCAACGATAATAATTTAGTAGGAGGCTGGTTTGCGTAAACTTTTAATTTTTTTAGTAAGATTTTATCAAAGGATTATCTCTCCAGCATTGCCTCAAAGTTGTCGCTATTATCCGACTTGTTCAACTTATATGATTGATGCTTTAACTAAATTTGGTTTAATTAAAGGCTTGATTATGGGTACTTGTCGCATATTACGTTGTAACCCATTTGTGCGTGGTGGGGTCGATCCAGTTGCGGATAAATTTACTATTTTTCGTAATCCTCACCCAGAAAAGTATGAAGATGAAATTATTGCTAAAAAGTTTCATCCTTCTGTAAAGTAGGAGTTATTATGTCAAGAAAACCCGAAAATATTAATGTAGAGATTAATGAAGTCAAGAATAGGGAAAATCCGACTTGGGAAGTGGTTATCCCCCATAAAAAAACGATCGGTCTAATTGAAAAATTATCTGGTCGCTACCGAGCAACTTCAACTAAGAATAGTAGCATTTTATATGCTAAGAGTTTAGAGAGTAGTATCAATGACTTGCTTTCATACTATGTCTTACATGAAAAATAATAGGTAGTGATAATTAAATGGTAAAAGTTGAAAATAAAACAAACTTATTTAATCGAATTGCATGGAATATTGTCATCCCTGTTTTATTGCTAGCGGCAGTTGGTTTATATTCAATTTATTTTGCCGCCATTGATGATCCGAGTCATATGGGTAGTCCGGTAAAGGCCGTTTTAATGCAAGGACTGTGGTATATCATTTCGGTAGTAATTGTTTTATTCGTAATTCAATTTGATGCCGATCAGTTATTCCGCATTGCGCCTTATGTCTATGGCTTTGGGATTGTCCTTTTGATTGCAGTTTTATTCTTTTATAATCGGAGTATTGCCGCTGATGCAGGAGCGAAAAGTTGGTTTAAATTGGGTCCAATTTCCTTTCAACCCTCTGAAGTCATGAAACCGGCTTTCATCTTAATGTTGTCTCGAGTAGTTCATCAGCACAACCAGAAATTCGAACATACGATTAGAAATGATTGGAACTTAATTGGCAAAATTATTGCTTGGTTGATTCCTATTGCAATTCTATTAAAACTACAGAATGATTTTGGGACCATGCTAGTTTTTGTTGCAATTACTGGTGGGGTAATTTTAGTTTCTGGTATTTCTTGGAAAATTATTACCCCGATGTTTATTGCTATCGCAATTCTCGGAATAACCGTTATTATCATGGTTACTACACCACAAGGTCAAGTTCTCTTAAGTCATTTTTTCCAACCATATCAGTTTAAGCGCATTATGTCCTGGCTTAACCCCTCATCTGACACTTCCAAAGCTGCCTATCAGTTGTGGTTAAGTATGCAAGCAATTGGCTCTGGTCAAATATTTGGTAATGGCTTTGGCAAATTAAGTGTTTATGTTCCAGTTCGTGGCTCAGATATGGTCTATTCCGTAATTGGCGAGTCGTTTGGCTTTGTCGGTAGTGTAGCAGTTATTTTGTTATATTTATATTTGATTGTCCAGATGGTTCGAATTACCTTTGATACTAAGAATGCTTTTTATTCTTATGTTTCAACCGGTGTAATCATGATGATTTTGTTTCATGTATTCGAAAATATTGGCATGAGTATTGATTTGTTACCGTTAACAGGGATTCCGCTACCCTTTATTTCACAAGGTGGTTCAGCCCTAATTGGTAATATGGTCGGCGTTGGCATGATCCTATCGATGAAATTCCATAATAAAGATTACATGTTTAGTAAAGCCGGCGACTTTTAGAATTTAATTTAAATAATAAAAAAAGCATTTCAAGCTTGAAATGCTTTTTTTTATTATCTAAATTCTTGTTGGCTTAGTTGAACGACAAACTAATACGTCACAAGGGGCAGTTCTAGTTACATAATCGGTCACACTACCAATTAACATGCGCTCGACTGCATTTAAACCAGTTGAACCAAGAATAATTAGATCAATCCGGTGCTCTTTAGGGAATTGCTGGGCAATAATTGCTTTGGGAGACCCAAATTCAATGGAAAAATGAACTTCCTTGATTCCTGCATTTTGCGCTACTTCATAATACTTTTCCAATTTTTCTTTTGCATCGTTAGCAACTTGTTCGACCATATCAGAGTCAAAACTTGAAACATTTTGAAATGACTTTGTATCAATGACATGGAGAATTTCTAAAGTGGCATTATTACGCTGAGCCACTTCAATTGCTTTCTGAAAAGCTAATTCTGCTTCCTTGGAGCCATCAACAGCAACTTGTATTTGATGATATTGTTTCATAATTAATACCTCGCTTACTTTTTATTCTACCAAATTTTTACCTGAATTATTCGTTCTTTTGATTAATTAGGAGGGTAAAAATTAAAATAGTAAAACAACTTAGAAAAATTGTAATTAAATTATAGTATTTGTTGGTAAATAGTAATAGTAAGATGAAGCCGAGTATGCTTTCGAGACAGAGCAGAATAGCGGTGTAGGTCATGATTGCTTGAAAGTTAGTATTGGTTCGGTTATTAAATATTAAAAAGTGATCCTTGCGTTTTTGCCACAGATAATAAGCAGTTAGCAAAAGCAAGCAGAGGTAAGCTAAAACGACAATTTTTAAAATCATAAAAATCTCCATTAAAAAAGCGGTCCTCGTGACCGCTTCTATTATTTTCTAAAAAATCTAAGTTGAATTAACAGTGCAAAACAGTGCTGTTGAACCCGCAGTGTTCAAATAAATGAGTAGTATCGCAACGAATATGGATCCTATGCAAAATGGGTGATAGTGTTCCGATCCGACAGTTATTTACAGACTCGCACGTTTTTAGTTTGACCGGTCAACTTATACAATTAAGCTTGTTAATCAACTTAGACCATAGTTATACTATCTAATCCATTTTAGTTTGTCAAGAATAAATTCCAAGTGGCAAGCAGACACATAAAGTAACTAGGCATAATTTAAAAAAATACTAAATAAAAAAATTTTAAACTAAGTTTAGATATTTTTTATATATTTAAATAAGAATAATCTAAATATGTTTGTATATAAAATTAAGTTAAACAATTTATAATATAGATTCATCGTTAATTTTACCATAAATGTTATTTAAATTTCGAATAAAAAACCTTATTTAACAAGATAATAATACTAAAATTAATTCTTTGGTTTCCAAATCAATAAAATCCAGAAAAATGGTTATTTATAATTGCTGATTAATTTCGGATTTTATATTGCTAATTTTGTACTTAACGTCTAAAATAATTCATGTATAGGTTTGGAAAATAGGAAAGGATATTTTAATGTTAGGTAAAAATAATTATAATGAACGTCTAAAGAGAATGGAAATGCAAGCAAAGCGAGATCGATTCTCAATTCGTAAATTAAGTATTGGAACTGCTTCAGTATTCTTAGGCTTTACTTTTTTTGGTTTAAACAGTCAAGCAGTTAAAGCTAATTCTGTTATTCCAGAACAAAACGCTACAGAAGAGGCTAATCAGCAAGCAACCGATAATAACCAGAGCAATGCTACACCGCCAAGTCAAGCGGCAACAGCCTCAGCTACTAAGAATCAGGATGCAGCTACTAGTAATGCGCCAACCGCTACTAAGGCTAATAGTAATCCTTTGTCCGAAAAGACGGATGATAAGCAAGCTAAGTTATCAACTTACACAGGATTGAGCACTTTTTTGAAGGATACAGATAAGGCAACTGCCCCAACTGCTCCTGCTCAGAATACAAAAGCAGACTCACTTAAGGTTGACAATAGTAATAACGCTCAAGCAGAAGTAAATCCTAATGGTACTTCTGCTTCTATTAATACTGCTAATAGCCAACCGGCAATTACTGCAGGGAATAATGTCCAAGGGACAACTAATCCTACGGGGTCAACTAATGTCCCTGCTGGGAGTGCTACAAATAATGGCGTTCCTCAAGCTGATGCTAATAGTAATCCTGATTTAACGGGACCGGCTAAAGATAGTGATCAACAGGCGAAGCTACCCGCTGATTCGGTCGCTGATGCTAATCAGAGGCCCAATTCAACTAAGGTACCTAGTCCGGTTAAGCCTTTGACTCCAGCTGATCAAGATAAGGATATGACACCTAAAGTTGGGGTACAAGATGCTTACAGTGGTAGCACAGCTAAAGTAAATAATTGGCAAGACTATGTTAAAGCCTTACAAGATTCAACAGTATCTGAAATTATTATCGTGAATGATATTAAGGCAGATAGCTGGGGGGGCTTAACTCCAATATATTTTCCTAATCGTGATTTAGTGATTAAATCAGCTGATTCCGGTAAATATACAATTGACTATAGGTACAGTCATCTGATAATTGGTTCGACTGTAACTACGTTTCACCTAACTTATGAAAATGTGAATCTAAAGTGTGCCGACTATTATGGAGTTATTGATACAGAGACTTTATCGCCTACATTGGCAAATGCTTATATCACTTTTAAAGATACTACTTTTCGTGGTAACCAATTGGCCTATTTAGGACCGAATACGCATGTTACTTTTGAAGGTACTAATGATATGGCAACCATTCACTCCGGTTATGAACCAGGTAGAAATGGTAGTGATGATGGGCAACAATTATTGGAGTTCTCAGGTTCTGGTTGTAGTATCGACTTTAATGGTCAGTTTACTGGTAGTACCATTGGAGGTAATGTCCTCCAAACGACAGCTACTAATGGTACTATAAATATTAATAAGGGTGCCAACGTTACTCTTAGACCCGGTGGTAGTGATCAAACTGGGCGAGACAATGCTGGGTCCCAAGGTGGATACGGAATAAATGGAATTGTAATGGCGGGAGCAAACTCAGTTGCTAATGTTCAAGGTACTTTGAATATTGAAGTTGGTTCTAGTACTTACCAAGGTAGTGTCGCAGATAGACAGGCAGCCACTGCTATTAATATTAATAGTACAAATTCAGGCATGACAGTTACTAATGGCGGTTCTATAAATATTAAAACAAATGGTGATATTAATACAATAACACCTTACAACAGTCTAGTTTACGTAGGTGGTAATTTAAATATTGAACCTAAGAGTTCACTAAAAATTACTGGTACCAACATGGGTAATTATTCAGGTACATTATTTTTGATTAGAGGTAATGCCCAAGTTAACAACGGTACTTTTGAAATGACTTTAGGTGACAGTTTAGGGCAAGGAGCGGGTATCGGAGCCATCATTCTAGTTGATATTCAAAGTGGTACACTTACCGTTAATAACCCCCAATCATTAGTTTTAAATGCGAATTCTAACCATAATCTATCTACTGCAATAGTTGGAAACAATAAGATTACCTTAAATAATGTAAGTCAGATTTTGAATATTAATAAAGAGGATATAGTCCTGCCGCCTTTCCTTGAATTAGGGTTAAAAAGAAGCACATTTACGCCAACAGGAATGGCTTTAGATGTTCCATCTCTAGTCTTGCTTAATGGACAAAGAAAATTAACGAAAGAAATAATAACTAATCTCCCAGAAGCTTACCAGAAGCTACTTAACCCATTAATGACACTCGGTTTGGTTAAGGAAGGTATGACTTATGATGATATCTTTAAGAATATTATTATAGCTGCCTTCGGTAATAGGGCCCTGCTTCCTACGGGGTATAACAATGTTCGCTTTAAGTCAGCTAATCCTGATGGTTTCTTAGATCTTGAGAGGGTAAATGTAGCTGTTAATGGTGATGGAAGTCGAACTGTTACGGGTCATATCGTCAATTATACTGAAGAGAAAGATGGTCCTGGTAGTGATGGCATTTTTAGTAGAATTTTGCCAGGTGGGACCCATGCTTATATTAGCGCCAAGATTGGTAATACCGTTATCACTAATAAAGTGGCTGATTCTAATCCTTATAAAGATACTAAAATTGATTCTAATGTTTTACCGAATGAGTTTGCGGCTCAAGCCGATGGAAACGGCAACTTCAGCTTTACAATTCCCGCTGATCAGGTCAATAAACTCACTCCAGGTACGAAAATTGAATTAACCCCCCATGCTAACTTCATTGGTTATGATCCAAACAATAAGAATGACCATACTTATGATTTGTTGATTAAAGATATTAGTAAAGTCAGAACAGATGCCGCCACGGCAATTAAAGATGCTGTTAGTGCAGCTAAAACCAAAGTAGGCAATAATCCTAATTTAACGGAGCAAGCTAAAACAGCTTTTGATGCTGCTATGAATAAATATGGCCAAGATGCAGTCTCTCCTGTTCCTGATGGGCATAATGATACATCGGTTTATGCCCCAAGTGCTAATGATGAAGTGGCAATTAACAGCCGCCGCGATCAGGCTGTACAAGGGGTCAATGCTGCCTTGACTAATGCAATGAAGGCCATTGCCAAACAAGAAGTTGCTAGTGCGGCTCAAGATGCTAAATCTAAATTCCCAACAATAGCAGATAAAATTACCGATGCTATTAAGGATGAATCAGCCATTGATAATGTGCCTGGAATTGATGCTAATAACAAAGTTGACGATGTGCAAGGCAAGCTTAATGCTGCTAAAGACGGCCTAACAGCTAAAATTGACCAAGTAATTAAAGACTATAAAGACGGTATCAGAAATGATATTAACCAAAAGATTAATCAAGCCCAAAAGGATATTGATCAAATTGCTGAAGACCCTAATATAAGTCAAGCGGCTAAAGCTGCGATTACTAAGCTTAAAGATCGAACCGAATTAAGTGATGCTGCTGCGATTGCTAAAGATGGCGGTAAGATTGCCCAAGGCGCTGACGAGAAAGCTGTTAAAGATAATCAAGATTTAGCTAACAGCGAAATTAAAAAGATTACTGATATGATTGATGCCATTAAAAAGGTGGAACAAGCTGCTCAAGACCAGATTACTAAACATCCAGAAGATAAAGACGACATTCAGGACAGTTTGAATGATATCATTAATAATATTACTAACGGTAAAGACGATGGTAAAGGCGCTGACATCATCAATAATATTCCCGTAATTAAGGAAGGACAAAAGAAAGCCGCTAGTGATATTAATCAGGCTGCCACAACTGCAATTGAGCAAATTAGTAAATTAGGCCTAAGTGATGCTGATAAGCAAAATTATATTGATGCAATTAATGCGGCTAAGGATCTAGCCACTGCTAAGCCGAATGATTCTAAGTTTGATAAGGATAAGTCTGTTTATGGGCAAAACACTCAACTAGGTATTGATCAGATTGTCACAGCAGCAAAGAATACCTTTAATAAAGAGGCTGCTAAAGCTGATTTGGCTAATACAGCTAAGTCTTATCTAGATAGTATCGGGTTAACGACAGATACAGAGATGGCTAATGCCCTAAAGCAAGGACAAGACCAGATTGATACTGTTCTTGATGGCGTACCAGTGGCAGATAATGCGACTGCCGTTGCTACTGCTAAAAAGTCAGCAGAATCAAAACTCCTTGTAGCTGCCAAACAAGCTGCTAAAAATCAGCTGATTGCTTATGAAAGTCAGATTGAAACTAATATAAAAAACCTACACTTACCAAGTGATGCTGAAACTATAGCCATTAATAAGGCTAAAGCAGTAATTAGTGACCAAGGTGAAGATTTTACTGCTATTAATAAGGCATCTGATAAAACTGGTCTACATGATGCGTCTGAAACTGGTCACGCTAAGTTAAGTGACATTTTTGCACAAGCAACTAAAGATGCTCTTAAGAGTAATGCCATTCAGCAAATTCAAAATAAGCAAGCTGAAATTAAGAATAATATTGCTGATCAGAGCAAGTATCCAAATCTTGATCCAGACAATGTTGCTAAACTGCAAAAAGACGTGGATGATGCGGCTCAAGCTGGTATTGCGAAAATCACAAACGAGCGAGATAATGATCGAATTACACCCGATCTTAATGAAGCACTAAATAATATCGCTGGAGTTGCCGCTGACGCTGCTAGTTTAAATGATTTAATTGGTCAACGGAAAGCTGCTATTGCAAAATTACAGCAAAAAGCGCAAGCAGCTAAAGAACAAATTGAGGTAAAAACTGACACTGAATTATCGACAACTGATAAAGCTAATTATAAGAATTTGATTGATCAACATGAAAAAGCTGGTGAAATTAGCATTAACGGTGCTGACAAGGATAATGTTGATAATGCTGAGAGTCTGGCTGAGCAGCAAATTGATAAGGACTTAGCTGCAGCTGAACTTGATGCCGCCAAGTCTCGGGCAAGTAAAGCTGTCAACGATCAATATCAAACAGATTTAAACACAATTAATGATTCTAAATTAGACGATCAAGCGAAAAAAGATTACATTAACCATTTAAATAAAATTAAAGACGATGGTTTGGCGCAAATTAATGCTGGTCAAAATCTTGAAGTGGTTAACCAGGCTAAGGCTGATACTATCAAAGGAATGGATCAACTGGTAGCTGGAATTAGTGATAAAGTTGCTCAAGAACTTGAGAAGTATAGAAATACGGTAAGAGACGATCTTGATAAAGCTGCTCAAGCAGTTCGACAACATATTGAGCAAGATCCTAACTTATCGGATAATGAAAAGAACAAGTATTATCAGGATATTGACGTTGTGGTCGCAGATGCTAACCGTGTTATTAATAGTGCTTCAGATTCGTCTGCAATTGATACTGCTGTAAGAGCAGGTAAAGGTAAATTAACACAAATTCAAGCTCAAGTTGACTTGCAATCAGCCAAAGAAGCTGCCCAGCATGACTTATTGGTAGAGCAGGGTAAAGTTATTAACCAAATTAATGCTTTGAAGAATATCAATAGTGATGAAAAGAATAGTTTAATTAATCAGGTTAATGGGATTTACGATAATGCCAAGCAAGAGATTGATTCCCAAGACACGATTCAGCAAGTAGTTAAGTCTAGAGACCAAGGCATTGCTAAGATGGATGAGGTTGTTAAAGGTGCCCGTGATCGTGATCTTGCTGCAACAATTAATGCTGACTTAGGTAAGTTAGATGCTGCCGCCGAAAATGCTATTGCTGAAATCAATAATTCAACGTTGCCTAATACGGCTAAAACTCAGGCACAAAAGGACATTGAGGATGCCCGTGATCAGGCTAAAGAGCGGGTCAAGAACTCTATTACTTCAGAAACTGCTAATGCTGAAGAAGCAACTGGTGAAACTAACATTAATCGGATTAAGAATGATGCTCTAAAACAAGACTTGGATGCTGCGAAAACTGCTGGTAAAAAGGCAGTTGACGATGCGGCAGAAGCAGCTAAAAATCGGATTAATGCTCAATTCGATAAACTTACTGACGCTGAAAAACTAGCAGCACAAAATGCTAAAGAAAAAGCACGTGGGGCTATTGATGACGCTAAGACTAAAGCTGATCAGGCTATTGACCGGGCTATTTCTAAGACGGATATTAATAATTTAGTGACTGATGCAACTAATAACATTAACCAAGCAGAAAATGATTTCAACTTGGATATTATTAAGTTGCAAGCTAACAATGCAATTAGCCAACATGCCGAAGATGCAAAAGCAGGACTTGATCCAACCAATACCAATCAAAAAGCCACTATTGACGCTATTAATAATATCGTCAACGATGCTGAAAATAGCATTAATGGAACTACAGATGCTAATACCATTAGATTTATTAAAGAGGGCGCAATCAGTGCTATTGATGGTATTAAGCAGAGTGCGCAAGACCAAGCTTTAGCAGAAGCCAAAAATAAGGCAATTGCCGAGTTAGACAAGGCCTTGAAGGGTGACGCGCAGGCTAATCCACCTGTTAGTGGAATTAAGGATAAAATTGCAGCCTTACCTGAGTTATCTTCTAAGCAAATGCAACAGTTTACCGACCAGGCCCAAGCTGCTCATGATCAAGCTGTTAATGAAATTAATGGGTCCAATTCTCTAACTGATATCAATGCTAATAAAGTTGCTGGATTAGCTAATATTGGTCAGGCATTAACTGATGCAACTTTGCAAAATGCTAAGGCAAAAGCTTCTAATGACTTAAATCAATATGCTACAGGAGCTAAAGGTAGTTATGCCAATTCTACTAACTTGGATGATAAGCAAAAGCAGGCCTTAGATAAGCGGATTAACGACACCGTCGCTAATGCTCAGGCAGAGTTAAAACGCCCAACTACAGATACCACCGCTAAAGTTGATGCTATTGTGTCTGCTGCTAAGGGAGCCATTGACGGAATCAAAGCTGATGCGCAAGATACAAGCAATTTAAACAAAAATAAAGAGTCAGCTATCAACCGTTTAGAGGATGAAGCAAATAGACTCAGACAAAGGGTGAATGATGGCGGTATTAACCATACATTGGATACCGCACAAAGTAATCAATTACTTGCGGAAATTAATGCTGCCCTAAACGCTGGCAAGCAAGCCATTAATGCTGTTAAATCTGAAGCGGATCCAGCTAAGGCTGCAGCGGATTTAGTTACGGCTGAAGCAACTGGAATGGGTAAACTTGCCGCTGTTGATGCCCACATTACTTATGAAGAAACATTGACTGCTGATTTGCAACGAATTACTGCTGCCGCTACAGCAGCTAAACAAAAAGCCCATGATATTGCGCAAAATTCGACAGTAGAAGATAAAGCTAAATTAGAAGCTGAAATGGTTCAGCAAATTGAAGCCGAAGCTGCTAAAGCCTCTGCTGCTATTAATAAAGCTAAGACTGATGCGCGCAACAATAATGACCAAAATCCAACGGTTGAAATGAATAAGCAAACTGCTGCTGGTGAAGCCGCAATCGCACACTTAACGGAAAGCTTTGAGAAGAAGAGCGTAGCAATCAATACTTTGGTTGGTCATGCTAATGAAGCTAAAGATAATTTAGAAAATTATGGTAAAAATGCTGATGATTCGACCCATCCATATTTGAGTGGAAAGGATCTTGCTGATGGACGTCAAGCTGTTAATGACGCTTTACAACACGGTATTAGTGACATTCTTGGTACGCCAGTTTCTGAAGAAGCTAATGTAGATCAGATAGTTGATGCTGCATTGACTGCTGCTAAAACTAAGGTTGATCAAGCTACGTATCCAACCCAACTTTTAGCAGAGAAGAATAAGCAACTTGCCGCCATTAAAGCCGCAGCAGAAAAGGCTAAGGATAGTATTACTGCTAAGGCTAGTGCAGGTTTACCGCCAGATGTTATTGATAACTTGAAACACCAGATTGATGACCTTCTCACTAAAACAACGGAACGGATTAATGGGGTCAAACTCGAAGACACTGATATTGCTAATGATATTAATAAGGCTAAGACAATGGTTGATAATATCGAGGCAGGAATTGATCCAAATAATAATTCGGATCCAAACGAAAAATACACCTACGGTCAACATGCTATCTCAGGAATTGTAACTATCGCTGATGAAACACTTGACCTTATTAGAGCTAAAATAGCGGCGATTAACCGGTTAGAAAGTTACAGAGACCAGAAAAAAAATGAAGTTTCTCAAATTCCAGGTTTAACAAGTGAAGACTTAGAAAATTATCAAAAACAAATAGAAGCTGTATTTGAAAAAGATGGTAGAAATCGAATTAATGCAATATCTAGTAAAGATGGCAAAAATAGTGAATTACTAGGATTAGTCAATATACGAGAAAATACTGCTAAAGGAGAAATGGATGCTATTGTTAACCAAGCTAACAGACAAGCTGCTAATAATAAAATTATTTCTGATTTACAAAATTACAAAAATACTGCGCAGGACATCATTAATAATTCACAATTATCTCAAGACCAAAAGGCAACAGCTAAAGGTGATATTGATAATGCCTTTAATACTGCTAAAAAGCTAATTGATGAAAATACGGCAAAAGTTAATGATGAAACAACCCCTAGTGATCCAATTGATCAATTGCAAATAGACAAGTGGAAAGCAAATATTGATACTGTTTTGGCAAATCCAGAATATGTGACTGCTGAAAAGCACTATGCTGTTAATGGGCTTGATCAAGAAGTTACCGGTTTACAAAGTGGTTTAGACAGTATTGGTATTGATATTAATCATTTAAATGATCAACAAAAGAAAGATTATCAGGCTAATATTGATACAATAAAGCAGTCAATTACCAATATCAACAATATCAATCCTGATCAAACGGATAAAGACACGCTTAAAAACGCCACTGCTGAATATGTCAAAGGTCTGATTGCATTAAACAAGTTAAAGGCTAAGATTAAACTTGATCAAGCGGCAGCAGCAGCTAAAGAGAAGGCACCAAAGGGTGGAAAAGATATAGACGATGCAACCAATAAAGCCAAAGGTAATATTGACAGCCTCCCTAATGATGTTTCTCCTACTGATAAAGTGAAAGATATAATTGAGGATATTAATGGCGCTGAACAGACCGGTGAAGGCAATATTAATAGTGCAGAAAACAATTCAGTTGCTAAAGATGTTGAAGATGCTCGTAAAACTGCCGCAGCTAAAGTTAAGACGCATTATGATGATGCTGTAACTCAACTTGGCACAGGTGCTCATGATAATACCGATAATGCTTTGAACAGGCACAAGGATAAAGACGGCAATATCATCATACCAGGAACCTCTATTGGTGCTATCAATGATAATAAGATAGCTATTGAACGTGAAATTGCCAAGGGTGCCGTTGAAGATGCAGCTGCTAACGCTAAGACTAAGGTTGAGAGTCTTAAGCGTCCAGACGGTAGTGACTACACCAAAATTGAAAAGCAAGCCATCATTAAGCAAATTGAACAAGAGCGTACAGCTGCCACTAAAGAAAATGGGTCAATTGACCAAAGTAAGAGCGCAGAAGATGTAACTAGTGCCCAGAATACGGCAATTGGGAATATCAAGAATGATTTAACAGACACTGAAAAAATTAAAGACATCTTGGATAAAGATCTAGATGTACAAAAGGAAAGGCTAGAAAAGGCTCGTACAGATGCCGCAAATGAAGTTAAGACGCATTATAATGATGCGGTAACTCAACTTGGCACAGATGTTCATGATAATGCCGATAATGCTTTGAAGAAGTACAAGGATAAAGATGGCAAGATTGTTATACCTGGAGATAAAATTGAAGACGTTCAAACTAATAAGTTAACGGCAGAAAAAGAAATTGCCAAGGGTGCCGTTGAAGATGCAGCTGCTAACGCTAAGACTAAGGTTGAGAGTCTTAAGCGTCCAGACGGTAGTGACTACACCAAAATTGAAAAGCAAGCCATCATTAAGCAAATTGAACAAGAGCGTACAGCTGCCACTAAAGAAAATGGGTCAATTGACCAAAGTAAGAGCGCAGAAGATGTAACTAGTGCCCAGAATACGGCAATTGGGAATATCAAGAATGATTTAACAGACACTGAAAAAATTAAAGACATCTTGGATAAGGATTCAGCAGTACAACAAGAAAGGCTAGAAAAGGCTCGTACAGATGCCGCAAATGAAGTTAAGACGCATTATAATGATGCGGTAACTCAACTTGGCACAGATGTTCATGATAATGCCGATAATGCTTTGAAGAAGTACAAGGATAAAGATGGCAAGATTGTTATACCTGGAGATAAAATTGAAGACGTTCAAACTAATAAGTTAACGGCAGAAAAAGAAATTGCCAAGGGTGCCGTTGAAGATGCCTTAATTGATGCAAAGAATAAGGTAGCGGGCTTAACCCATGATGATAAGACCCCATTTACTGATATTGAAAAGCAAGCCATCATTAAGCAAATTGAACAAGAGCGTACAGCTGCCACTAAAGAAAATGGGTCAATTGACCAAAGTAAGAGCGCAGAAGATGTAACTAGTGCCCAGAATACGGCAATTGGGAATATCAAGAATGATTTAACAGACACTGAAAAAATTAAAGACATCTTGGATAAGGATTCAGCAGTACAACAAGAAAGGCTAGAAAAGGCTCGTACAGATGCCGCAAATGAAGTTAAGACGCATTATAATGATGCGGTAACTCAACTTGGCACAGATGTTCATGATAATGCCGATAATGCTTTGAAGAAGTACAAGGATAAAGATGGCAAGATTGTTATACCTGGAGATAAAATTGAAGACGTTCAAACTAATAAGTTAACGGCAGAAAAAGAAATTGCCAAGGGTGCCGTTGAAGATGCCTTAATTGATGCAAAGAATAAGGTAGCGGGCTTAACCCATGATGATAAGACCCCATTTACTGATATTGAAAAGCAAGCCATCATTAAGCAAATTGAACAAGAGCGTACAGCTGCCACTAAAGAAAATGGGTCAATTGACCAAAGTAAGAGCGCAGAAGATGTAACTAGTGCCCAGAATACGGCAATTGGGAATATCAAGAATGATTTAACAGACACTGAAAAAATTAAAGACATCTTGGATAAGGATTCAGCGGTACAACAAGAAAGGCGTCAAAAAGCTGAAGCTGAATTAAACCAAAAGCACCAAGATGCAATTGATCAGATTCACAATGAATTTGGTGATCAAGCGAATACCTCAAACACCGACAAGGGCTTTAATGATCATAAACAAATCACGGGTAACACCGAACAAGAAATCAATGATAATAAGTTAGCGGCAGAAAAAGAAATTGCTAAGGGTGCTGTAGATGACATCGCTAATAACGCCAAGACTAAGGTTGATGGCCTTAAGCACCAAGACGGTAGTGACTACACGGCTAATGAAAAGGAAGCAATCAAGGACAAGATTGACCAGATTGTAACTGAAGGCAAGGGTAAGATTGATGCTTCAACTACAACTAGCGAAGTTGACACAAACCGTGACGCAGCCATTAACCAAATTATCAAGGATAGTACCCAAGATAGTGACGCGGCTAAGGACATTTGGACTAACGATCCGAAGGTTCAAAATGATCAAGCTAAGCAAAAAGCTGAAGACGAATTAAACCAAAAGCACCAAGATGCAGTTGAGCAGATTCATAAAGAATTCGGTGATCAAGCGAATACCTCAAACACCGACAAGGGCTTTAATGATCATAAGCAAATCACGGGTAACACCGAACAAGAAATCAATGATAATAAGTTAGCGGCAGAAAAAGAAATTGCCAAGGGTGTCGTAGATGACGTCGCTACTAACGCTAAGAAGAAGGTTGATAGCCTCAAGCACCAAGACGGAAGTGACTACACTGCTAATGAAAAGGAAGCAATCAAGGGCAAGATCGACCAGATTGTAACTGAAGGCAAGGGTAAGATTGACAAATCAACTACAACTGGCGAAGTTGACACAAACCGTGACGCAGCGATTAACCAAATTATCAAGGATAGTACCCAAGATAGTGACTCGGCTAAGGACATTTGGACTAATGATCCGAAGATTCAAAATGATCAAGCTAAGCAAAAAGCTGAAGACGAATTAAACCAAAAACACCAAGATGCAATTGATCAGATTCACAATGAATTTGGTGATCAAGCGAATACCTCAAAGACTGACAAGGGCTTTAATGATCATAAACAAATCACGGGTAACACCGAAAAAGAAATCAACGATAATAAGTTAGCGGCAGAAAAAGAAATTGCTAAGGGTGCTGTAGATGACATCGCTAATAACGCCAAGACTAAGGTTGATGGCCTTAAGCACAAAGACGGAAGTGACTACACTGCTAATGAAAAGCAAGCAATCAAGGACCAGATCGACCAGATTGTAACTGAAGGCAAGGATAAGATTGACAAATCAACTACAACTGGCGAAGTTGACACAAACCGTGACGCAGCGATTAACCAAATTATCAAAGACAGTACCCAAGATAGTGACGCGGCTAAGGACATTTGGACTAATGATCCAAAGGTTCAAAATGATCAAGCTAAGCAAAAAGCTGAAGACGAATTAAACCAAAAGCACCAAGATGCAGTTGAGCAGATTCATAAAGAATTCGGTGATCAAGCGAATACCTCAAACACCGACAAGGGCTTTAATGATCATAAGCAAATCACGGGTAACACCGAACAAGAAATCAATGATAATAAGTTAGCGGCAGAAAAAGAAATTGCCAAGGGTGTCGTAGATGACATCGCTACTAACGCTAAGAAGAAGGTTGATGGCCTTAAGCACCAAGACGGTAGTGACTACACGGCTAATGAAAAGGAAGCAATCAAGGACAAGATTGACCAGATTGTAACTGAAGGCAAGGGTAAGATTGATGCTTCAACTACAACTAGCGAAGTTGACACAAACCGTGACGCAGCCATTAACCAAATTATCAAGGATAGTACCCAAGATAGTGACTCGGCTAAGGACATTTGGACTAATGATCCGAAGGTTCAAAATGATCAAGCTAAGCAAAAAGCTGAAGACGAATTAAACCAAAAGCACCAAGATGCAATTGATCAGATTCATAAAGAATTTGGTGATCAAGCGAATACCTCAAACACCGACAAGGGCTTTAATGATCATAAACAAATCACGGGTAACACCGAAAAGGAAATCAATGATAATAAGTTAGTGGCAGAAAAAGAAATTGCCAAGGGTGCCGTTGAAGATGCGGCTGCTAACGCTAAGACTAAGGTTGATGGCCTTAAGCACCAAGACGGTAGTGACTACACGGCTAATGAAAAGCAAGCAATCAAGGACCAGATCGACCAGATTGTAACTGAAGGCAAGGGTAAGATTGATAATTCGAAGACAACTGGCGAAGTTGACACAAACCGTGACGCGGCCATTAACCAAATTATCAAGGATAGTACCCAAGATAGTGACGCGGCTAAGGACATTTGGACTAAAGATCCGAAGGTTCAAAATGATCGAAACCATCATGATTCAGGTAATATTCCAAATGTACCAGGCACCCCAGGTACACCGGGTACACCAAATGACACGGCAAACAAACCGAATTCATCAGATTCTGAACCAGATCACAATTCTTCATCTAAAGATAATGCTCATGGTGTAGATGTAACCCTAATGCACAATGCTTATCTTTATGATCAAACAGGTAGTCGTTGCAATAAGGTTATTCTAGGGGCTGGTTCTGTAGTGACAACTTATGGGGTAACAACCATTAACGGACGTCAATTCTACATTTTGCATGATCAAAATGCTGCTAATAAACAGTATTACTTGGCACTAGGTAATGTTAAATATCGTGTCCAGAAGTTAGTGCATAATGCAGCTGTCTATGACCAATATGGTAGACGGATCAACTCGGCAGGATTACTACGTAAGGATAGATTAATTAATACTTACGGTAGTGCAGTTACCATTAGAGGTTCGTTATACTTTATCATTGCCAAGCATCGATACGTAAAGGCATCAAATGTTATGCTAAAGAAGATTGTTACTGAAACACAAGCAGAAGAGGTAGAACCAATCAATACCCCAACCGCTGACGCAGCTGTTGCAGTAAATGAAAAGCAAATTATGCATAATGCTTACGTTTATGATGAAAAGGGCACTCGTAGTAATCAATTAATCTTTAAGGCCGGTTCAATTGTTAATACTATAGGTACTAAGACTATTAATAATCGTCTCTTCTATGTATTGGAAAACGGTATGTATATTGCAGCTGGTAATATAGATGCAAAGAAATTAAGATTGAAACACAATGCTTATCTCTATAGTCAATATGGTAATCGTCTTAACCATTCGGTTGTCAGAAAGTACAAGCTGGTTAGAACTTATGGAAGTCCAGTCAGAATTAAGAATGGTACGTATTACATTATTGCCAAGAATAAAAATATTAAGGAGGCTAACTTCATAACAAAGTAGAAATTAAGTAAAAAAGTTACTAAAAAAGGCTAATTCTCAATGTAGAATTAGCCTTTTTTTATATAATCTTAATATTAAACTTATTTAAAGCTGCCAAAGTAATAAAATATCACTATTCTAAATTTATTATTACATAAGACAAAAAATTGTAGTTATATGTATATTTTATATCTATAGAAAGGTTAATTTAAAACTAACGACCATCCACTACATTTTTGAGTAATAGCTATCAAATTTGCTGCATATCTGGTAATAAGCTAGCAAATAGTTTAACTGTTATTACCAGATTTTTGCTTATAAAATTAAGGGAAGTAACAGCTAAAAAACGTTATTATTATAAAGCTTTAGCATTTTTGGGTTTTAAAATATTTTTTATATATCGTATAGTATTGATTTGCTATTTGAAATAAAAAATAATTGTTACCAATTCAATTTAAAAGAAGCTTGTCAATAAAATATTAGCAATATACTATATTATTAATAATATATATAGTTTTAATAACCAAAATATTTTATTATTACTTTTTATCTACACGTAAAATAGTATTTTTTCACTAATTATTGTTCATCTTTTTAAAAAATATTCACATATACATATAAAATATTTATATGTATTGGTATTATATATTAAAAATATTTATACTTAAAAATATTAATTAATAAAAAATTATTATTTTTATTTTTTATATTATTATTTAAAACATTGTTATATCAATATAATATTGCATAAATAATATTAGCTATTTATAAAAAATATTATTTTTAATTAAATTATTATAAAAAATAATCAAAATAAATTATTAAAATTGATAATAAAATTTATAAGAACTACAATGTTTAAACGGTTACCGATCGGAGCCAACTAATTTGTGAAAGGATAGTTTTATGTTAGGAAAAAATAATTTTACCGAAAGACTTAGGAAGATGGAGATGCAAGCAAAGCAAGATCACTTCTCAATTCGAAAATTGAGTATTGGTGCTGCTTCTGTTTTATTAGGCTTTACTTTCTTTGGTTTAACTAGTCAAACTACCAAAGCGGATACCATTAATCCAGTACCAGCCGCTAGTGCTGCACCTAATGCAGACTCTACAGATACACAAAAGGCACAACCTGCAGCTGAGTCTGCAAATGCTCAAGTAAGTGCAAGTAAAGATGATTCTATGAATACTTCAGTAAGTATTCCCAAAACTGATTCTACAAAAGACCCAAAAAGTCCTGAATCTACAACAAATAGTAATGATAAAGCTGCTAAAACTGATTTATCAACTTACTCTGCCTTACAGTCGTTTTTAAAAGCACCTGCTACTGCTAAAGCAAGTGATACTCAACCAGATCCTAGTGATTCAGGTCAGTCAATTTCTTCTGCTGATTCTTCAGCCCAAAAATCAAATCAACCTGCAGGGAATGTTGCTCCCGATGAAAATACTGTAACCAAAACTGATAAGCCACTAGATTCATCCAATACAATTACTCAATCCAATGATAGTAAAAAGAGTGTTGCAATTAGCACCCAAGATGTTACTAGTAATGTTGCTCAGGTTCATAATTGGGACGAACTTACTAAAGCAATAGCAGATACTACTATTAGCGAAATTGATGTTATGAACGACATTTTAGACGCTCCTGTTGGTGGTACAGGCGAAAATACAATACCAATTAATTTTGTGGGTAGAAATCTTTTAATTAAGTCTAACGGTAATGGTTTAGATAGATATGTAATAGATTTCAAAGGTAATCATCCAACTGTTACAAGTGGGATCTTAAATTTAACTTTTCAAAATCTTATTTTGCATAGTGCTGATACCTATGGTGTAATTCGGTCTGACCAAGCTTCTAGTGCAATCATTAATTTTGAGAACGTGGATTTTAGTGGTTCTCAGATGATTTATGCTGGTAGTAACACTCACATTAATTTCAAAGGTACTAATACTGCTAGGACAATTGCAGTCGATGGGTTAGTAGATAATCGTCCATTATTAAGTATTTCTGGCTCGGCAAATGTTGTCGACTTTAATGGCTCTTTTACTGGGATTACTAGAAATGACAGTGTTATCGTGTTAGATGGTACGGGTAACAAGGTGATTGTTGAACCTAGTGCTAATGTTACTCTTTGGCCAGCTGGTAATTCTCCGGCAGGTGGTATCAACTTAATACCTTCCAAAGGTACCAATGCTAGGTACGGTATTATTGCGGTTGCACCTGGAAATGACAATAGCATTGATGTCAAAGGCAACTTAAAAATCAATGTTGGTAAGCTTGATTTTGATGGTATAAATGGTAGTACAGATTGGGCTCAAGCTGGAGCAATTTATATTGGAGGTAAGTCATCAACTCTTAATATTGATAGTGGTGCGTTGGTCAATGTGACTACTAATGGCAATATTACAACCTATCCGCTTGCAGCTAATAACTTGATTTCGATTAATGGGAACTTGAATATTGCCTCTAATGGTCAGTTAAATATTACTGGTCAGAATATGGGTAAGTATGCTGGGACATTAGTTAATATTGCTGGTAAAGCGGATATTAACAATGGTTCTTTAAGTATTAAGTTAGTAGGTAATGCTGGAACAGGTAACATAGTCTTACTCAATGTTCCAGGTAGTATGAATATTAATAACCCAACTTCATTAGTCTTAGATGCTCATTTAAATAAAAGCTTAGGAACAAGTATTGTAGGAAATAATGCATTTACTGTTACCAATGCGCGTCAAAAACTAGATCTTGGTTCAATAAATGGTGGAGTTATCACTCTGCCACCACTACATACTTTACAAGTTCGAAAAGGTACCCAGGGGGTTATTGTAGATCTTGTTCAATTACTTAATGGTATGAAAACATTCAACTTTGACACTTATCAAAGTATGATTTCAGATCCTAATATTAGTAGAATTTTACAATTGCCAGAATTAAAGGGGGTAGCAGCTGCTATACAAAAAGCTGCGACTACTGGAAATGTTACTTATGATAGTCTATACAAAACAATTTTTGAAAAAATATTTACTGATCCAACAGCTGTTGGCTATAATAACCTACAATTAATTCAAGCAAATCAAAGTGGCTTTTTAGATATTGATCCTAATAGTGTTGTTGTCACTACTAATGCGGATGGTTCACGTAAGATTAGTGGTAAAGTTACCAATTATAATCCCACTACCGATGGGCCTAACAGTGGTAGTCTACTTGATAAGTACCTTCCTAGTGGCACAGGGGCTTATATAATTGCTCAATATAAGGGTTCTAAATCTGGGCAGTATTTACAAGACACGAAAATTGCCAACCCGTATGGTTCTACTAATGCATCGGATTTACCTTCACAGTTTATCGCTAAAGTAAATGATGATGGAACTTTCGAATTTACTATTCCTTCAGTTGATGTAGCTCAATTAGCAAAGGGGGATGCAATTTCATTAATTCCTACAGCTAATTTTGTTAGTTACAATCCGGCTGATGTCCAAGCAGGAATTCGTCCAGTAGTTAAAGATTTAGGAATTACATCTTTAGCTGATGTTCAAGATAAAGCTGCTAAAGAAATCAATGATGCAATTGATGCTGCTAAAGCCAAGAAGCCGACCAATTTAACTTCAGATCAAAGTAAGGCATTTGATGATGTAATGACATCAACTGGTGCTGATGCAGTTAAACCGGTTAGTCCAGATCACACTGCTTCCTCTGTTTATACTGGTGATTCTGAAGCAGAAATTACTAAACGTAAGCAAGCAGCTCTTGATAAAATTGCTGCTGCACTTAAGCAATCAATCAAAAATTCAGCTATTAATGAAATAACTGATAAGGCTAATGCCGCAGATGCTGCTTATCCTGGTCAAAAACCAGTTATCGATGCTGCTAAAGATTCAGCTATTAATAATATTAATAGTATTCCAACGACTGGACCAGGCGATACTGCAGATCTTGTACAAAGCAAAGTTAATACTGAAAAAACAACTGGGTTAAATGCAATTAATCAAGCAGTAACGGATTATAAAACGGGCATTAAAACTGAAATCAATGGCAAAATTGATCAAGCTAAACAAGGTATTGATAGTATTGCAGCTGATCCAATTTTAAATGCTGATGAAAAAGCAGCAATTGAAAAATTGAAGGATCAACTCAGTCGACCAACTGACATTGCTAAAGCTGGTGGTGACATCGATACTGATGCAAGCGAAGCTCAAGTTGAGCAGCATAGAAAAGAAGCGGAAGATATCATCAATGGTATCAATGCAAAAATTGATGCTATTAAAAAGGTCGAGCAAGCTGCTAAAGATCAAATTGCTAAGCATCCAGAAGACACTGATGATATTAAAGATAACTCCAATAAGGCAGTCGATGATATTATTAACGGTAAAGACCCAGACGGTTCTAAGGGTACTGATGATATTAACAATACTCATGCCACTAAACAGCAACAAAAAGTTGCAGATGATATAGGGAAAGCCGCTCAAGCCGCTAAAGATCGTGTTAATAATTCAGGCTTAAATCCAGTTGATAGAAAGCCATATCTTGATGCGATTGATGAAGCTGCTAAAGCTGCAACGGCTAAACCTGGAACAGATGGTTACGATCCAAGTAAGTCAATTTATGGTAAGAACACTGATGATGGTATTAATCAGGCTAAAACTATTGCACAAAACAAATTCAATAAAGAAGCTGCTAAAGCTGAAATTGCAGGTACTGGTAAGTTATATCAAGATGGATTAGGAATTCCTAATGATAAGACTATTGCTGATGCTGTCAAGAAAGAACAAGATAAGATTGATGCAATTGCTGATGGTACACCGGCAATTGATAATCGAGCCACTGCTGATAGTATTGAAAATACAGCTAAAGATAACTTGCTTGCAGCTGCTAAAGAAGCCGCTAAAGCTCAGGTGAAAGTGGAAGCTGATAAAGCCGAAAACAAAGATAATCTTAATGCACTAGATAAAGGCATCAATGACGCAGTAAAAGCAGCTGATACAAATATTGATAGCCATAATACAATTGATGAAATTAAACAAGATGTTATTAATGGTAAAAATGATATTTTAAATAAATATAAAGAGGCTGCTAAAGCTCAAATAAAAGCAGACTCTGATGTTGATAAGGCCGCTTTAGGTGTTACAACAAACCCAGCAATTGATAATGCGGTTAAAAATGCCAATACTTTGATTGACAATGCCGAATCTATTGATGGAGTTGGCAAAGCATTAAATACTAGTAAAAATGATGTGTTAAGTCAATTCAGAGAAGCAGCTAAATCACAAGTTAAAGCAAATGCCGATCAAGCTAAACAAGATATTGGTACAGGAACAGATACTTCAGAGATTGATAATGCATTAACTGCTGCTAGTGGTAAAATTGATGTTGATAAAGATCCTGCAGCTATCAAGCAAGATATCGCCGACGGTAAAACAGGTATTCTTGAGGCAGCTAAGAGTGCTAATAAAGCTAAATTAGATGCTTATGAAAAAGATATCGAAGATAAAATTGATAAATCTGGTTTAACTGCTGCCGGAATTGCCAATGCGAAAGCAAAAGCAAAACAGATTGTTAATAATCTGACAGATCCGCTAGGATATAATCAACAAATTGACAAAGCAGCAGATTTACCTGGAGTTAAGGATGCATATGACAAGGGTAAAAATGCTCTAGATGCTTTACTTGGTGACTTATCGGTTGAACAAAGTAAGCAACAAGCAATAGATGATATTAAGAAAGCTCAAGAGGCTGCAAAGAATTCAATCGCAACTAAGTATCCTGATCTTAAGCCTGAAGATACTAAAGCTTTAAATGATAAAATCGATAATGCAGCTCAAACAGGTATTGATAAGATTAAGAATGAAACCGATCCTAATAATATTCCAGCTGAACATGCTGACACTATTAATAATATCAATAGTGTTGGTAAAGCTGCGGATGATTTAGCTTTGAATAAACAAAAAGCTGATGCAATTAATAAGCTTAATGCTAAAGCTGAAGCTGCTAAAAAAGCAATTGACAATATTCCAGCTGATCAGCTCAGTCCAACAAATAAAGAACACTTTAAAGATCAAATTAACGCTGATGTGGCTGATGCAACTAATAAGATTAATGCCGCTGACAAACTAGGAGTTGATCTTGCAGAGCAAGCAGGTGAAGCTAATATTAATAAAGATCTAAATGATGCTGATTTAACTGCATCTAGGGCTAAGGCTTTACAAGAATTAAAAGCTGAAAAAGATAAAGATTTGGCGGCAATTGATGCAAAAGCAGATCAAATGACACCAGATCAAGTAAAAGATCTGAAGCAAAAAATTAATGATATTTATGATCCTGCTGTTTCCCAAATTGCTGGCGACCAGACAATTGATGCAATTAATACAGATAAGACTAATGCTATTAATGGTATGAAGGGGATTGTTGATAGTATTGGCAATTCTATTGCCAAGAATCTTCAAGATGCTAAGGATAAAGCAATTAATGATCCTGATAATGGATTAGATGCGCTAGCCAAAAAAGTACGCGATCATATCAATGCCGATCCTAATTTATCTGAAACAGAAAAAGCAGATTTTGGTAAGAAAATAGATGATACATTAACTGCAGCTAAAAGTGCCGTTAATGGTGCAACTGACGAGGCAGGTGTAAAAGCCGCTGCTGCAGCTGGTCGTGATAATTTGAATCAAATTCAAACTGATGCAGACTTGCAAGCAGCTAAAAATGCTGCTAAAGCAGCATTATTAGCTGAAAAAGATAGAGTTAATACACAAATTAATGGCTTAAATACAATTGATGCTGCTGGTAAAAAAGCATTAACTGATAAAGTAAACGGTTTTTATACTGATGCAATTGGTAAGGTTGATGCTGCCAATACTATTAGTACGATTGACCAAGAAAAGCAAACTGGCCTCGATAACATGGACAATGTTTTAAAAGATGCAATGGATCTTAATCAAACAATTGCTGCTGATCAAGCTAAGTTAGATAGTGTAGCTAAAGATGCTATTGATCAAATTAATAGTTCTACTTTATCACCTGAAGATAAAGCAAACGCCCAAAAAGCGATTGAGAATATTCGCGATCAAGCTAAGAGTGATGTTGCAAAACAAGGAACTAAGGATCTAGCAAATCAAGTTGAAGCAAAGGGCGAGAGCGATATCAACACTGCCAAAAATAACGCACTTAAAGCAGATTTAGATCAAGCTAAGGCTAAAGCTAAAGATGATATTGCCGAAAAAGCTCAAGCTGCTAAGGACAGAATCAATGCTGATTACAATAGTTTGCCTAAAGAGCAACAAAATGAAGCTCAAGCAGCTCATGATAAGGCAATTAGTGATATTGATAATGCTGTTGGTAAGGCCAATGCAGATATTGATAATGCTGATTCAGATCCAAATCCTAAGGGTAAAATAGATCAAATTGTCAAGGATACCACTAATGCAATCAATCAAGCTGAAAAAGATGCTAATTTAGCTGATGCTAAAGCCAAGGCCAAGGCCGAAATTCATGCAGAAGCTGATAAAGTTAAGCCTGGATTAACTAATCAAGCAGATAAAGATGCAGTTGGTACAATTGCTAATAATGCGATTAGTAAGATCGACGACCCAACAATGACTGATAGTGCGGCCGTAACTACAACTAAGGATAAGGCAATCGCTGATATTGATGCGGTTAAGGACAATGCTGGTAAGGCCGATGCAGATGCAATTAGAA